>NZ_JAKZGG010000016.1:0-78102 GCF_022549455.1 Acinetobacter sp. NIPH 1852
ACTCAAGATTTAAATCTTTCAATCCAAATCCTTGTTTCTCAACAAGTTTTTATCTGCATCACCGCCGATGGATGTGCATTCTACAGCATTTCCAACTCCACACAACCCCTTTTTTTAATTTATTGTGACGAGTGGGTGTTTTTAGATCAATTTTCACATTACTTCTTATATTTTGTCAGTGAATTTGCTTTAATAATAGATGAGTACTTTAACTGTATTCTGCTTAATATGTTTTGTGCTAAATAGTACAATCATTTTTATGACCGTATTTCGCTCAGACCGCGATTAAGGATTAATATGCATTACTCCAATTTTATCTTGCTTGGGTTGTTAACTGCTGGAGCATGCTCATCCGTATTTGCTCAAGAGACACTTAATGAAGCAGCAACCGATAGCAATCCCACTGTAATCTCAAATGAACATAAGACATCAACAATACAAGCAATAAAAGATTTAAAACATCTCACTAAAAATGATTTAAAAGTCAATGCAAATGCCGCTCAGCCAGATGAAGTGAAAGATCCATTACAACCATTAAACCGTCAGATTTTCCTTTTTAACGATGCATTAGACCGCAATCTATTGAAACCGGTAGCAATACAGTATGTTGCTAAAGTTCCTGTAGAGGTTCGTAGCCCTTATCGTCAGTTCCGTAAAAATCTGGGCGAACCGTGGAATGCTGTGAATCAAGTGATTCAAGGCCGACCTAGCCGCGCAGCAAAAACCTTAGGTCGTTTTACTGTGAATACACTCACAACCTTAGGTTTTGCTGACCCTGCTCGTCGTTTAGGGTTATCAACAGAAGAAGAAAACTTCGGTGTGACTTTAGGCTATTACGGCGTTCCTTCTGGCCCTTATGTCATGTTGCCTTTTTTTGGCCCAAGTACGTTTCGAGATGGTTTTGGCTTAGCGGCAGATAGTTTTGGTCGTCCACAGAAATATTTACTTGACGATCAAGATGGTATTTATTGGTCAAGCAATGTATTGCAAGCTGTAGATGCCCGTTCACAGCTTCTCGATATTGAAGAAAGCTTGAAAGGTGATAAATATTCGATGATTCGTGACTTTTATTTGCAACGTAAGGCTTTCCAAATTGCAGAGAAACGTGGTGATGCAAATGACATTTCCTTTATCAACGATGCAGATGATAATGATGAATCATTTTCAGATGAAGAATAGTTAAATTAAAATAATGTCTTACAAACTTATGTGTCGCTAGTGAATTTAAACGCTAGCAACACTAGGTTTTAAGTTATCTTTCATCTATGATGAATTAAAAAGTGATCATACAAAGGATTGGCAATACATCAATGTATTTCATTCAACCCACACGCTCCATACCTTACTTAGATCAAGCTTTAACTGAGTTACCGACCCTCCAAATCATTCAAGTGAATGATTTGGATTTGTATGATCAAACAATTATTGCGATTGCTGATGTACAAGACTTCCTAAAATATCAATGGAAACTTCCTACCATTGTGCTTGCATTTGAGCATGAAGGTGCTGCACTTGCTCAAGCTTGGGAAATGGGTGCATTAGCAGGTTGGATGTGGGATAATCTTCCCAAGAATCCAATACATGCTTTATTTAAAATTGATGCGCAATACAAGCGAAATCAAGACAGCCGCGACCTTCCCTCTGCGGCAGAGTTACAGCAGCGTCTTTTACCAAATCCAATTCAATTACCAAACTATCAATTTGAATCTTTTTTCCAACCATCAGCCTATTTATCGGGAGATTGGTACGATTACTGGCGATTAAATGATGAAGAGGTCTTATTTTATCTAGCTGATGTTTCAGGGCATGGTGTCACCAGTAGTTTATTGACATCATGGATGGCAGCTTTTCATGGTCGATCAAAAACGCCAAGTCAACTGATTCAGAAACTTAATGCCATGTTGATGCAAGAAAATATAGAAAAACATATTACGATGGTAGCAGGGATTCTAAATCTAGTAACAAACGAAGTTCGTTGGTCGAGCGCAGGACACTATCCTCCTCCTATTATTTTTGAACCAAACCAACCACCACAAATTCTATCAACCAGTAGTTTTCCCTTAGGGCTCACAGAAGAACTCGAAGTTGAAGAGCATCACTGTATACTCAATCGTCAAGCACGGTTCATTTTATGTTCTGACGGCGCGCTTGAACCTTTCGATGGTGGATTGAATGATCAGTTTAATCAATTGGTCGAACATCTACAGAATAACTCCTTCCGAGCCCCAGAACATGTCGCTGATGACATTGCCATTCTAAGTTTATGCCGAATGAATTAATCATAAAATCAATATCTTAACCAGTTCACAGTATCCAAGCCCTTGTGTCTGGAATATCACTATGGGATAATTTTATATCCTTTCTCTGAAAATGGCATTTATATGTCAACAGGTCATGTTGAATATGCAAGTTTGAACGGAACGCATATTTTCAAGCTTATTGGCGAAGTGCGTGCTCACTCTTGTATAAGTCTAGACAAACTCCTCAACCGAATTGAACAACAACAGAACGTTGTTGGTGCAATTGTTGATCTTACCCAAGCCACGTTTATTGACAGTACCGTCTTAGGAATACTGGCAAAACTAGGCTTAAAGCTTAAGCAAGCGCATCACATACAAGCCGTAATGCTTTCAACCAATGCCGATATTACAACCTTAGCCAACAGCATGGGGCTAGCACAAGTGTTTGTAATTTTAGATTATTGTGGTGACCCAAATGTATGCACGCTAGAGCTTACTGAAGAACATATCACGCATAGTGCTATGCTTAACACCGTGCTTGACGCGCATAAAACACTCATGCGTTTGAATGAAAATAACCAGAATATGTTTGAGCCTCTGGTTAAACAATTGCAAAAAGAACAAGATTGCTTAAGTATCGATGTACAAAAACAAAATGTTTGATCACTAAATTAATTGTGACTGGCTTATGACCTTACTTTCAGTTGTACAAATGAACTCCCAAGATGACATTGAAGCTAACTTCCTTGTCATTGAATCATTGATCCAACAAAGTAAGGCACAAGCCACAAAACTGATTGTCTTTCCTGAAAACTTTGTCTGTTTTGCTGCAGGTAAACAACGTGAAACTGCTGCTCAATTTGAAAGCATTCAAAAACGTTTAGAGCAACTCGCTCACCACTATCAAATTTGGATCGTTGCTGGCACACTCCCTTGCCCTTTTCGCCCCGATGGTTCAATCGTTCCCGACGGCCGCGTTCGGACTGTGAGTCTATGTATTAGCCCTGAAGGCACAGAAGCGCGCTACGACAAAATTCATTTATTTGATGTTCAGGTTGGAGATCGCGTTGGTGGTTATCAAGAATCAACATTCTTTGAACCAGGCAATGAGGTTGTTGTAGCAAAAACTCCATTTGGCAATATTGGCTTAATGGTCTGTTATGACTTACGCTTCCCTGAGCTTGCCTTAACTTTACGTCAGCAAGGTGCAAATATTTTAACTGCTCCCGCAGCATTTACTTACACCACAGGACAATTACATTGGCAGTTATTGTTGCAAGCGCGTGCAATGGATAGTCAATGTTATGTTTTGGGTGCAGCACAACAAGGTTGGCATGGTCAGCAGCGTCAAACTTGGGGGCATGCGGGTATCATGGATAGTCGTGGTCAACTGGTGCAAATGCTCAATACAGAAGGTCATGCTTTAATCAGCTCAACTTTTGATCTCGCAGAACAAGAAGCGGTACGTCTTGCAATGCCGTTGATGCAACATCGCCAACTCATCCATTATTAGAAATATATTTCCTACTTTAAATATCTAAACTTCAATTAAACCTTTATATTTTGGCATGAGCTGACTGTGCTGATCATTTTTATTCATGTCAGCCAACTTAAATCATGATTTAATACAAATTATTGAACTCTGTCGAACAAAGCAAAATGACTTTATTCGATGAGTGAAATAATATTGTCAATTCATTCTTATTAAGCTTTTGTTCATGTTTAGATTTATTAGCATATTGTTTTTTCTAGGGGCAACGACACCACTCCATGCTACATCAGTAGAAGATATTCCTGATGTATCAACCAATACGCAAAATAATTTATCCACACCACAAAACTTGTCTCTCAATACTTTTGGTCAATGGATCATTGGCTGGGGCACAGGGGCAGAAGGTGCGAGACAACGCTTAGACTATATTCAGCCTGAAGATGTGGTGATCATTAAACAAAAAGGGACAACCTTGGAAATGATCAAAGCATGGCAGCAATATTATGAGCAAGAAGCTCAGAAAAATATAAGTAACCCCACCGCTCGTTATAGAGCAAGATTAATGAAAAAAATTGCAGAGCTTTGGTAAACAAATCCTATAACAATAAGCGCTTAATATTCAAAATTGAACAACCTTTACTTACTTGTTTTTTAATTCATATAGCGTACGATCTAATGCTATTCAATAATATTCAGGAATAATAATCATGTCTTTAGAAAAAGTGGTTTATAGCGCAAAAGCGAAAGCAACAGGTGGTCGTGATGGCCGTGCAACGTCTTCTGATGGTGTTTTAGATGTTCAATTAGGTGTGCCAAAAGAAATGGGCGGTGCTGGTGGTGCTGTCACCAATCCAGAGCAACTTTTTGCCGCAGGTTATTCTGCATGCTTCTTAGGGGCAATGAAGTTTGTTGCGAATCGCGATAAGTTCAATATAAGTAAAGATGCTTATGTTGAAGGTGAAGTTGGGATCGGCCCTATTCCAAATGGATTTGGTATTGAAGTGACTTTAAATGTCTATCTCTTGGGAATGGAGCAAGCAGAGGCACAGCAACTGGTTGATGCTGCTCACATCGTCTGTCCATACTCGAATGCAACACGCAATAACATTGATGTGAATTTTAATATCGTGACTGCTGAATAATACTCTCGCTGATAAAAAACAGCATGGGTTCACCATGCTGTTTTTTTTCGTACCGCTGATTGCTTATCCTTCGGCAGCTTCATTGGTGACTCGCAATACTTCTTCTAAAGTGGTTTTGCCAGCCAAGACCTTTCTTAAACCATCATCACGAATTGAGCCCGATTGTTTACGAACATAGGTTTCTAACTCATATTCAGCAGCATTGCCATGAATCAAACGGCGCATCGATTCATCAACGGGTACAATTTCATAAATTGCCGTTCGTCCGCTAAACCCTACGTGTGAACAATGCTCACAACCCTGCGGCTCTGGTAACTCCATTTGATGATTGACATCGAGGTGTTTGAAAAGCTGTTGTTCAAAATCATCTGCTCTACGCCATGTCACACAATGTGGACATAAAGTACGAACCAAACGTTGTGCAATCACGCCAATCAGAGAGCTTGCAAGTAAGAAAGGCTCAATCCCCATGTCTTTTAAACGAGTGACTGCACCAATTGCAGTATTGGTGTGTAGCGTTGATAAAACCAAATGACCCGTCAATGACGCTTGAACCGCAATTTCAGCCGTTTCAAGATCTCGGATCTCTCCGACCATGACCACATCAGGATCTTGACGCAACATCGCTTTAAGCGCACGAGCAAAGGTCATATCAACTTTGGTATTGACCTGTGTTTGACCAATCCCTTCGAGTTGATATTCAATCGGATCTTCCGCAGTCAAAATATTACGCGTGTGGTCATTCAGATCAGAGAGTGCCGCATACAGTGTGGTGGTTTTACCCGAACCCGTTGGTCCGGTCACGAGGATAATGCCATGTGGACGATGTACCAATTGAGTTAAACGTGCATAATCACCTTGCATCAAGCCTAAATGGGTCATATTTAAACGCCCAGCTTGCTTATCCAGCAAACGCATCACCACGCGTTCACCATGTGATGATGGCAATGTCGATACACGCACATCAACTTCGCGTCCAGCTAAGCGCAAGGAAATACGACCATCTTGCGGAATTCGCTTTTCTGCAATATCAAGTTTAGCCATGACTTTGATACGTGAAACCAACAACGGCGCTAACTCACGACGCGGCTGTACGATTTCACGCAGTTGACCATCAACACGCAGGCGTACCGAAAGTTTTTTCTCAAAGGCTTCAATATGAATATCAGATGCACTGACACGAATTGCTTCTGACAGCAAAGCATTGATGAGACGCACAATCGGCGCATCATCTTCCTGATCCATCAAATCTTCCGCTTCAGGAACTTGATCCGCCAAGCTCAACAGATCGGGGTGATCTTCTAAACCCGCGGCAACTTGTTGCGACTCGCCTGTATCTCCTGCATAGCTTGAACTGAGTAAAGCATGAAACTCTTGCTCGGTACAAAGTTGATCATGAGCTGACTTCCCCAAAATTCGACGTGCTTCCTGCAAAGCAATACGCGCCGTTTCCTTGCGTCGCACAATAAAAACTTGATCGCCTTCATAACGGAACAAAACGCCATGCCGTTTGGCAAAACTATATGGAATTTGTATTTGTTTAAGTATTTGCATCACACAAATAATGATAAAAGAAAGCATTGAGTGTACTCTAAGCTGGTTACAGCGTGAAGTCTCTTTAGCATCCTCACAAAGGAATTTTGCATCTTGTCTCAAAATAATCTATATGAAACGCCTCATTCAGAATCTTTGAAGTGGTGGGGCGAACAAAAATTTGAAATTCAACAAGCCAAAGCTTGGCAATTCGGTTCATTACTCTTCCGTCTCACACGCGGAATTAAAGAGTGGCGATTGGAATACCATCGTCCGCACTATCAGAACGATTATGAACAACAATGGCGAATTCTAACGGATATTGAATTTGCAATGCCACAACCTGCAAAAATTGAACGCTACATGCTGCATAAAACCAATGAGACGTTTCATTTGATGCCACGTTTGGCTGATCGTTCCGTGGTCATTAAACCCGTAGATCCTATTTATATCCCAGCAGGTCAACGGGGAACACTTTATATCAGTACCCCTCTGTGGATTGCTGGTTTGGCTGACGGATTGGTAGAGCCTTTGTTTGACATTCCTGTGATTCAACCCAAAGACACGTGGTTTGGCAAAAATCCTCAACATGGAGAAATTTGCTACGCCACTTCGGTTGATGGTCGCACGGATTTAAACCTTTTAACACCGCGTGCTTTTCGCGCAGTCACGCCCATCGAATTTCAAAACAACAGCCCACATCAACTCCGTTTTGACCGTATGAATGTCCCCGTTCCTGCCCTCCCTCTATTTTATAGTGAAGGCACTGGTCGACTATGGACCTCCAAGATCAAGGTTTATTATGATGGTGCTGAACAAGCACGAATTCGCATCGAGAATAGAACGCCAAATCAAGCAGGAGAAGTGACCTATATTCACCCTCCACGCTCACCCAATAGTACTTTTTTGAATATGTTTGACTCGTTTTTTTAAGAGGTTGCTATGCCAGATTCCAATATTCCGAAAGATGTTGCAAGCAACCTCACCAGCATATTTACCAATATTAATTTTGCGCGACTCAGTGAAATTGTAGTCGCGATTATTTTATGTTTTATTGGTTTTATCATTGCAAGATTATTATCCAATACCTTTATTCGAACCATTGGCAACCGACTCAATGCACATCAACGCCTTTTGTGGCGCAGAGGGATTTTCTATTTCATTTTCTTACTGTTCATTATGACCAGTCTAAGAGAAGCAGGATTTAAACTCAGCGTTTTTTTAGGCGCGGCAGGTATTCTCACCGTCGCACTGGGTTTCGCCTCACAAACCTCTGCATCCAATTTGATTAGTGGTTTGTTTCTGATCGGTGAAGGTTCTTTTGAAGTCGGTGATACTATTCAAATCACCTTGATTCGAGGACACACCATTGAAGGTGAAGTCATTTCGATTGACCTACTTTCGGTCAAGCTTCTGACACTAGATAATGTGTATATTCGCCTGCCAAACGAGCAATTGATTCGTGCACCCGTCATGAATTTATCTAAATATCCAATACGACGTATTCCCATTACACTGGCAATTAACTTCCACGAAGATATTATTAAAGTCAGACAGGTGTTATTAGATGTCGCATCAAAATACCCGCTCGTGATGGATGACCCTAAACCAGCCGTCACAGTGACTGCTTTTAAAGAATCTTCAATCGAAATTTTATTTGCGGTATGGTGTCGTCAAGAAAACTATATTCAAGTTCGTGATGAAATGCAGGAACGTGTTCGTAATGGTTTCTTAGAAAATGAAATTGAAATTCCAGTACCAAAAATGGGTTTAATTGATCGACCTGCATCATTGGAAAATGACGAAATCGATCAATACACACACCAAAAAGAGCTCAAAAAAGAACAGAAAGAGAAATAATCAGCGCTGTTTCTCAGGCTCGTCAATCGCAGGTGGCAGAGGTGCAAGATATGCTATCACTAACATGATAGCACCAGACCCAATAAATGAAATCACACGGGTCAATGTGCCACTTTGCGATAGGTCAAGTAATAATAATTTAGCCACCACGATACCTAACAACGCAGCACCCACAAACCAAATTTGACGAATATGACGACGACTAGAAAAAGTCATTAATACAAAAGCCAAAATCATCCACAATAAGGTCAAGCTCAGTTGCACATCACCGTTTCGCCAAATTGCCCCACCCCATAACGGCGTATCCAAATAGTGATGCATGGCACGAACCACCACACTACTCAAGACCAATAAACCAATTAAAATGGTTGTAACTTTAAAGCCCCATTCAATCGATCTTTCAGCACTGAAATCATGATGATAAATGATCCAAATCATGCCAATGAACATCAACAAAGACAGAATATCAGTCAAATTTAACAGCGGTAACACATAATATTGCTCAGCAGAATAAGGATCTAGACTGACCAGCACCAACCAAAACAAAGTTAAACCCCAAACTGGGAGCTGATGCAGCAATTGGGTCTGCTTCGATGTAAACAACCAAATACTATAGATCGCTGGGATAAGTGCTAAAGCAATCACTGGCATGCTCGGGAAAATAGCCAAGCCAATGCTCGCTAAGCCCAACCAAAGCAAAGTTGACCACACCAGTAGATAAGTTTTGGACACGAATGGTTTCAACGCTATGAGCATCAAAGATAAACCGATTGAAGCAACCACAAAGCCAACTTGACTTAAGTGACTTGACCAATGCCCTAACCAATAGACATTTTCAGCCAAACTGGCGCCATAGAGTAAAAATAATAGTCCGCCCAACAAGGTGAGCTGTAGATGCTGCCATTGCAATTTTGATTTCAAATATACTGCAACGCTAAATATCGCCAGTAATACCACAGCAACTGCTAAATAAGGACTGAGCCCATGTTGCTGCCACTGCATCAACTCAATAGCAGCGATCGAACCCGCGTACATGCCTAATGCGATAAAAATCCCACTCAACATGCGTGAACTAAAATACTTTTCGACTTGTTGATAATGTAATAAATAGAATGCCGAGATAAATTGAGCTAAGGCATAAATGACAGTACTGAGGACTGGGAAATGGTCATTGGACCAAACTTGGAACATTAGTGCAATTGAACTGAATAGAACCAATGCCACCCCAATGTAACGACTCAAACGATAACGTTCAGTCACTCCCCAAACTATCAATGCTGTTCCTTGAATCACCCAACCTGTTGAGGTCCAATGTGCACCTTTGGCAAGCGGGAAGATCAGTGCGATAAAGACCACTGCAAGGATAAAAAAGCTTTTTGCTAAGATCGATAATTGGGGATGCTGACGTTTAATCCAGATATTTAAAACGATATAAACAACCGCCAATGCCACTGCACCCCAAGTCAATGCTGAAGTTGAGTTATGCATCAAATAAGCATGTAAAGAAAAGCCAAGCACAGGCACACTAAAAATCAGCCCAACATCCAAAATCGGCTGTAAACGCTGCGCTTTAGGCGCTGTTTCTTCTTGCAGGTTTTGCGCACGTAACATCAATTGGCTATAACGAATACTCAGCCAAATAAATAAGGCGATATGCAACCAAAGGATAAAATCAAGGGTTGTGTATTGCTGATGTTCTGCATAAATAGCAATGACCGCCCCACCAATAAACATGGTCACAAAAAAGGCAATTTGGTGCAGAATCTTCCAAGGTTGAATAAAATTCACCGCTGCAACTGCTAAGTTAATTATGAAATAATAACCAAACAAGAAAATCACATCAGGATGGTTTTGCGGAATAAGTAATGGCGCAAGATAGGCCATGGTCAACGCAAGGATCGCCAAATACAGGGCTTGTTGTTTGAGGCTGAGATAGACGGTTGCCAATAATAAAATCACAAAAAGAATACTGGCAGTGGTCAAACTAGCAATCACTGCAAAATGATGCGAGAAAATAAGTGTTAAAAAGACAATCGCTAAACCTAAACCTTGTAAAGCCACTGCAAATAGCTGATTTTTCTTTTGTAGCAAATAACCTGCGATTGTTGTAATCCCACCTGCACAGGCGATAAAGCCAAGTTTAACACCGAGACTCAACTGCCAATGTTCACTGGCAAATCGTAACAGCAATACCACACCAACCATTAAGATCGCCACCGCGACACGTAAAATTGGATTGCCATGGATCATCCAATCAAATGCAGGCTGCCACCATGCTGCATCTTTAGATTCAGACGGAGGTTTTATAGGGAAAGGGTTTTGAGTATTGGGTTGTTGACTTGATCCAGTATTGGCTTGCATCCAAGCAGGATGTTGTGACTCAGACACTGATAAAGTAGTGGTCGTTAATGGCGGAGATGATTCAATTTCTGGAACAAGCGGTGCAAATTCAGTTTTCGGTGTAGTCATTGAGAACTGTTCTAAATGCAGCAATCTGGTTTGAAATGCACTGATGGTTTGAATCAAACACAACATCAGTACCAATAATGCACCGCCTGCGAGCCACATCCACGTGTTGGCATAAGCAAATAACGCAACCAATGCGGCGCTATAAATCAGTACCCGCTGTATCCCAATTCCTGTGGATTGACCCGAAAAACCAGAACAGGCTTGCTCCAACTGACATAAGCGTTGATGAATTTCAGAAAGGATGTGCACAATAACAACGGTTAGCCCCACGGTGGCAGCAACAATGGTTCCCTGCCATTTAAATGCAATGGCGCAAGCCAGCAACACAGTCAAAGCAATTAAAACAATGACAATTCCCTGTTTGTCTTTTTTATACATAGACTTATATCAATAAAACAGCTTCATTGAGGCTATCTTACTTGATCACTAGATAAGCAGCTATTTTTGCATACAAAATACTGCAATTTTTTAAAGCGACGTAACTCGTCATTGCACAACACGGCGACAAGGACAGACAACACTTTTTCACGTAAAATACCTGCTAACTTATAATTGGGATTTGCGAAATGCCACCTTTTGTCTTGGTTGACGGGTCTTATTTTTTATTTCGTGCTTATCACGCGTTACCACCGTTAACGACGTCTACTGGCTTACATACCAATGCAATACGTGGTGCAATTTCAGCAATTCAAAAATTGATGCGTCGTACACAACCGACGCATATGGCGGTGATTTTTGATACGCCTGAACCTACTTTTCGCCATGCTCTTTCTCCTATTTATAAAGGTGATCGTCCAAGTATGCCCGAAGAATTGTCTCAACAAATTCCATATTTGCACGCATTAATTAAGGCACAAGGGATTCCTTTATATTATCTCGCAGGCGCTGAAGCCGATGATATTATTGGAACTTTGACCAAACAAGCGCTGAGTGAAGGTCATCATGTTTTAATCTCCACTGGCGACAAAGACATGGCACAACTGGTCAATGAACATGTCAAACTTGAAGATAGTTTCAAAGAACGTGTGCTTGATGAAGCGGGTGTTTTTGAAAAATTTGGCGTTCATCCGCATCAAATTATTGATTATCTCACCCTCATGGGCGATGCATCAGATGGCATTATGGGGGTTCCAGGTATTGGCGCAAAAACTGCAGCTAAGCTTCTAAACGAATACGGCTCACTAAATAATATTATTGCCAATGTCGATCAGCTAAAAGGCAAAATCAGTCAAAACATTAAAGACAGTTTAGACAACATCAAAATTGATCACCAATTGGCAAGTATCGTCTGTGATCTTGAGCTAAATCTAGATTGGCACGAGCTTAAACTCAGCAATCCAAATATTGATCAGCTACGTGATCTCTATACAGAACTCGAATTTCGTAATCAATTACAATCCTTAGACCACCCGAATAATCCAAATACCTCGGCTTATCAGCAAACCTCACAAAAAATTGTGAAAGCAGAGCAAAAAGCTGAAACGATTGTGACCGAAGATCACGCCACACTTTCAAGTCAAGATGATCAGCTCGGAACAGCCACTTATCATACGGTTCTCACACAACAAGACTGGGATGCATTGTTACAACGAATGCAACAAGCAGATCATTTTGCCATTGATACAGAAACCACGAATTTAGATTATCGTATTGCCGAACTTGTTGGTTTTTCGGTGGCATTTGATGCCAATGATGCATTCTATGTGCCTGTGGCGCATAATTATGAAGGTGCACCCGAACAACTGAATCGTGACCAAGTTTTAGCTCAAATCAAACCAATCCTTGAAAATGAGCAGGTCAAGAAAATTGGTCATCATCTAAAATATGATGCCCATATTTTTGCCAATCATGGCATTACCATTCGTGGTTGGTATTTCGATACCATGCTGGCATCTTATGTGTTAAATGCAGCAGCCACACGTCATGGTATGGATGATGTCGCACGACTTTATCTGAGCCATTTGACCACCACCTTTGAACAAATTGCAGGTAAAGGTGCCAAACAGAAAACCTTTAATCAAATTGAACTCGAAGTTGCAGCACATTATGCGGCCGAAGATGCACATGTCACTTATCGACTGTATGAAGTTTTATCAGGAAAATTAAAAAGCTCCCCAGAACTAGTAAATATTCTGCACAATATCGAAATGCCAGTTGCGCGTGTGTTGACTGCCATGGAAGAAGATGGCATCAAGCTCGATCATCAGTTCCTTGATCAGCTCAGTGTTGAATTTTCAAAGACCATACAAACACTAGAAAATCAGGCCACTGAACTGGCAGGTGAAGCTTTTAATGTTTCTTCACCAAAACAAGTGGGTGAAGTCTTATTTGAAAAGCTGGGGATTAAAGGCGGTAAAAAAACGGCTACGGGACAGTTCAGTACCAGTGAAAGTATTTTAGAAAAAATTGAACATCCACTCGCCGAAGTCATTTTAGAACACCGCGGCTTGGCAAAACTGAGAAATACCTACACAGACCGTCTTATTGAGCAATCGCATGATACAACACATCGTGTGCATACCAGTTATCACCAAGCCTTGACCACAACTGGTCGCCTATCTTCGACAGACCCAAACCTACAAAACATTCCTATTCGCACCCCAATTGGACGACAAATCCGTAAAGCCTTTATAGCACCTGAAGGTCGCGTGCTGTTGGCAGCCGATTATTCACAAATTGAACTGCGTTTGATGGCGCATTTTTCTCAAGACGATGCTTTGATCCATGCATTCCAACAAGGGCAAGATGTACACCGTCGTACGGCGTCAGAAGTATTGGGCATTGCGATTGAAGATGTCACCAATGACCAACGCCGCCAAGCCAAAGCCGTCAACTTCGGTCTGCTTTATGGCATGTCAGAATTCGGCTTAACCCGTCAACTGGGCTTTACTCGAGAAGAGTCACGTAGCTATATCGCACGTTATTTCCAACGTTATCCAGGTGTTTTGGATTATATGGAGCGCACGCGTCAGATCGCACGTGAACAAGGTTTTGTTGAAACAATTTTAGGTCGTCGTCTATATACCCCTGATATTTTGGCAAGCAATAAAATGATCAAGCAAGCCGCTGAACGAGCTGCGATTAATGCGCCACTGCAAGGCAGTGCGGCTGATATCATCAAGTTAGCGATGATTGCCGTGGATCAAATGTTACCAAAAGAACAAGCTAAACTCTTGTTACAAGTACACGATGAATTGGTCTTTGAAGCGGACGCAGCAATTGCAGATGAACTCTCCAAGCAAATCGCCGAAGTGATGCAATCCGTCTTGAAAATCTCAGTTCCATTTGTGGTTGAAGTTGGACAAGGGCTGAATTGGGACGCTGCTCACTAACCCTGATTCTGAGCAAAAAAAAAGAGATGCTAAGCATCTCTTTTTTTTTAATCAAAGCTAGACAATTGCTCTGAGCATTGTTTCAGCCACAAATAACACTAAAAATGCCAGAATCGGTGATAAATCAATCATCCCCATACTTGGCATGACTTTACGGAAAGGTGCCAAAATCGGCTCGACCAATTCCTGAATCACCTCCATATAAGGCGATCGGAATTGTGAAAGCATCATGATCCAGCTACAAATAATAAAAGCAAAAATCATATATTTAAGGAGCGTCACTAAAGACAAGAGCATTTCTTTTACTGTAGAAACAATAAAATACAAGGTGCTCCCCGTACCAACGCCAGCTAAATGCTTTTCTCCCCACATTTTGAGGAAGTAAAGCAAAATAACCAAAACCAATGCGGCTAAATTAACCCGTCCTTTGCTCACCGTTGGGAAAATACGGCTGAAAACATCTACAATCTTGGTCGCTTTCGTTGTTGAAAGCACCACGGGATTGTAGGGAGTGACTGCCGCCAATTGCATTAAAAAACGGAAAAAGATCAATAAAATAGCAACATTGATCAAAACACCAAAAATTAGCGCAGAACTTGCACCCATAATTGTCTTATCCTACTTAAACTGATTTAGTCTTGTCACTCAACTCTTGCGCAAGCTCTTGGCTGCGTTTTTGAGCTGCTGCAAGCGCTGCTTGAATATTTTGTGAAATCTGTGCACGATCAAACACCTCTAAGGCTGCTTGAGTTGTGCCATTTGGTGAAGTCACATTTTTACGTAATTCTGCTGGAGAATTTGAACTGGTAATCGCCATTTGCGCCGCGCCCAGCGCAGTCTGCAAGGTTAATGCAGTAGCAACTTTTTCATCTAAGCCTAAGTTTTTACCCGCGCGAATCATACTTTCCATTAGATAGAAAAAGTAGGCAGGGCCTGAACCTGATACTGCAGTTACCGCATCAATTTGCGCTTCATTATCAACCCAAATGGTTAAACCCGTCGCCGCTAAAATTTGACTGGTTAATTCACGATCTTTAGTACCTACAGCCGCAGGTGCATAAATACCATGTGCGCCCGTTTGAACCAATGCAGGCGTATTCGGCATCACACGTACAATACGTTCGCTACCGCCGATTAAATCTGAAAGGGTTTGAATCTCAGCGCCCGCAATAATTGAAATCACGAGTTTATCTGACAACAACCCTTTTAATGGTTGTAAAACCGTTGCTAAGACCTGTGGTTTTACCGCCAATACAACAATATCAGCATCTTTGATCGCTGCAACATTATCTGTCGTGGTTTGAATCTCTTTTTCTTCTAATATTTGACGAATCTGCTCTACTGGGTCAGACACTGTAATGCGTGTAGTTGGTAAGCCACGAGAAAGTAACCCACCGATCAAGGCTTGCGCCATATTACCGCCGCCAATAAAACAGATATTTTGATTCAATGATGTCGCCATGTCCTACTCGTCATGTAATAAAGACTGATGAAAAATACAGTCAGAAATTAAACTTGGTTGCCAACCGCCCTGCACCAGATACTCAGATTGCGCCAACCAAAAACCTTTTGGGCTAAAAACCCCAAGCATAACATTATCCACGACTAATATTTGAATTGTATGACGTAACCAAGGCAAAATCTGCGCATCTTGAATGGCTTTTTTGAGCGGCCAATGCCCAACTCGCCCATACAGATGGATTTTTTCACCACCTTGTCGTTTCAACAACTGCAACTCTCTATCGAATAATCGAGGAGAAAGACCTAGATTTTGAGATTCGATTTTAAACTGTCCTGCTGCCACCTGAATATGCTGTCCTAACAAATAACGCTGTGAAATAACATCAGCAAGTGTCGATAATTTTTCTGCATACAGGATGTCATGGCTTAAACGGTACAACGTTTTTTGATAACGCACATAATAATACGGATGCACATGTAAGGTCGCTTGGGCATCTGGTTTGGCAGCAATCACTTCTTGTTGTACACGCTGAACCATGTCGTAACTTGGTCGGTATTGTGCATTGCCTTTCATCCATGAGGAGAGCAATTGACGTTGACGTGCATGAGATAACTTTTTGAGTTCAGTTAAATTGAGTTCATGGTCGGTGGCGCATTGCTGCCAATCATTTTGCAGCACTTGATCTAAAATCTCAGCCGCATCTTGCATCAAATAACTACTACGTGCGACCGCCGCCTGCATTTTTGGAAAGCGATGTTGCAATACATCCCATAAGACTTCACGACACCATGCCCGATCATAATGAGTATCTTGATTGCTTGGGTCGGTCACGTACTTAAGACCGATGTGTTGTGACCATTGTTCAATCTGTGCTCGACTTAGATCTAAAAATGGCCGCCAAATGGTCAGCTCTTTACGTACGTCGATTTGTTGCATCGCCGCCAACCCATTGACACCTGCACCTGAGAATAAACGCAACAAAACCGTCTCGGCTTGATCTTGTTGATGATGCGCTAAAACTAAAATCTCATTGGCTTGTAAATGTTGGTGATAGGCTTGATAACGGGCTTGGCGAGCTTGTTGTTCTAAATTGCCTGTTTCAACTTGTACTTTCTGAATGATACAGGGAATATTAAGTATCTTTGCCTGTTGTTGCACCAACTCCCCCCATAGCACACTCGGCTGTTGTAATTGATGATCAACATAAATGGCACGAATTTTATCGGGAAAAAGTTCAGACATTAGAGACAGCAACAGCATGGAATCCATGCCGCCGCTACATCCAATTAAGAATTGAGTTTGCTCTGAAAAATGCTGTGCTTGCGCTAAGACGCGATGCCTAAATTGCTGCTGCCAAACTTCATTAAACGTTGATAACGTGCTTCGCATCGTGCTTGTGCATCCATCGGTTGCAATTCATCCAAGGCTTGTTTTAACACATCTTTTAGGTCATGCATGACTTTTTCAGGTTGCAAATGCGCACCCTCACCTTCATCCACGACATATTCAACAATACCAATCGCTTTTAACTTATCCGCAGTCAATGCAAGTGCTTCACTCGCTTGCGCTGCTTTATCTGCTGTTTTCCATAAAATAGAAGCACAACCTTCAGGCGAAATCACCGAATAAATACTGTGTGAAAGCATGATAACACGATCAGCCACACCAATACCCAAAGCACCACCTGAACCACCTTCACCCAGTACGGTTGCGATCACAGGCACTTTCAAACTGGATAGTTGTGCCAAGCTCGTTGCAATTGCTTCTGCCTGACCACGTTCTTCAGCACCTACACCAGGATAAGCACCCATGGTATCGACAAAAGTAAAAACAGGTAAATTGAAACGTTCAGCCATATCAAGTAAACGTTGAGACTTTCGATAACCTTCTGGGTTACACATCCCAAAGTTATGTTGCAGTTTCTCACGGGTACCACGTCCACGATGTTGACCCACCACCATCACGGGTTGGCCATCAAAACGTGCTAAACCACCAATCATCGCACCGTCATCACCATATAAACGATCGCCGTGAAGTGCATCAAATTCAGTGAAAATTTCACTCACGTAATCGAGGAATTGCGGACGTTCAGGATGACGTGCAATTTGAACCGTAGTCCAAGCCTTGGACTGAGTCGCTTTATTTTTCATAAGTCGTAAATAATCCCTAACAAGGATGCAAGGTCTGTTGACACTTTCTATAAGTTATACGCACATTGCGTTTCAAGCTGAAAGATCAACAGCTCCTAGGTTAATCAACAAATTTATCTGACACGATATGTAAACCAATGTTCCAATGCTTAAATTGCACTTGTTCATCATGCAAATCTGCAACCAGTAAAGGCCATTGCTTCGCATCGCCAGAAACACTCAGTTGCCATTGTTGATCATTTACCACACTGAGTTCAATGGCAGGAAGCATCTGATCACTACGACTATGATTTAGTAAAACTGCAAGACGAAGAATCATGCAAAGATAAACCAAATGATGACCACCAACTTTTAATACATCGTTTTTAGCATCTGCACGTAACTTACGACGATGATGAGAAATCAGATGCGAAAGATGATTTTGATCAATTTGTGAAAAACCAGGAATATCTGAATGTTGTAATAAATAGGCACCATGACGGTGATAACCACCATGACTAATGGCCAATCCAATTTCATGTAAATAAGCCGCACGACGCAGTAAGTCACTGTCTTCAGTCGTTAAATGTAATGATTCAGCTACACCATTAAACAAGTGCTGGGCGGTATTGACCACACGCTCTGCCTGTTTTGGATCGGCATTGTAACGACCCATCAATGCTTGAACACTGCGATCGCGAATATCTTCATGTTTGAATCGACCCAACAAGTCGTACATTACACCTTCACGTAACGCACCATCCGAATAAGCAAGCTTATCAATGTTTAATACATCAAAAATCGCATACAAAATCGCAAGTCCAGCTGGCAAAACTGCTCGACGATCTTCACGTAAGCCTTCGAAATCAATTTCTGAAGTATGCTTAAATTTCAACAAACGATCTTTGAGCTTATATAGACCATCACGAGTCAGGTTTTCTTGTTCATCACTCAAGCCGAGATTTACTAAAATTTGACGACAGGCTTTAATGGTTCCGCTCGAACCCACCACGGTATCCCAGCCTTCCATTTTATAGGTATTGGCAATACCTGACATTTCTTTACGTGCAGCAACAACAGCCTTATCAAAGGCCTTGGTTGAAATCTCACCTTCAGCAAAAAAAGTCTTACTATATGCCACACAGCCCATCTGCAAAGACTCGGTATAAATCGGCTCGAACTCTTCACCAATAATAAATTCTGTTGAACCACCGCCAATATCAACCACTAAACGACGTCCGCCATTGGCCATGGTATGTGACACACCGAGATAAATGAGGCGCGCTTCTTCACGACCTGCAATAATTTCAATAGGTTTAGGCAAAATTTCAGCGGCTTTTTGGATAAACTCGTGACCATTCTTGGCTTGTCTTAATGCATTGGTCGCAACGATTCTCAGGCGATTTGGCTGCACCGAGCTCAAACGCCCAACAAAACGCGCTAAACAAGCTAAACCACGTTGTTGAGCAGCTTCTGTTAAATTTTTATTTTCATCTAGCCCAGCAGCTAATTGTACTTTTTCTGACATTGAAGCAACTTTTTTCACTTCACCGTGATCAACACGAGCAATTGCAAGATGGAAACTGTTCGACCCCATATCTATTGCAGCAAGTAATTCTTCATCAATCAGAAAATCAGACATTATTCGTATAAACCCATGCTCAATTCACGCATTAGAGTAATTCACATGCTTACAATTTTAAAGTCATTTTAAACAATAAAACGCGTGTATTTTCGCTTATAGCTTATAAATGATTGTTTAAGTCGATGAACAGCATCGTGAGCAACCATTAGACTTTTCACTTTCTAACTTGAATAATCAGAACAAACCCTTACATTGAATAAAGTAGCAATGTAATATTCTTTCTGATACTGAATTGATACTTTATTTCTTAAATTTGGAGCAACCCCATGTCTGCGACTATTGTTAATACAACTGATGAAAACTTCCAAGCAGATGTATTAGATGCTGAAACTCCCGTACTTGTTGATTTCTGGGCTGGCTGGTGTGCGCCTTGTAAAGCCATTGCACCAGTCCTCGAAGACTTGTCAAACGAATATGCAGGAAAAGTTAAAATCGTTAAAGTTGACGTGACTGCATGCGAAGAAACAGCAGTAAAATACAACATCCGTAACATTCCAGCATTATTGATGTTTAAAAATGGTGAAGTTGTTGATCAACAAGTCGGTGCAGCACCCCGTTCTAAACTTGCAGCATTTATTGACCAAAACATCTAATTAAGTTGTATAACTGTCAATCTGCGGAAATACGCTATTCATTGATTAGCGTATTCCTCCGTAAAAATTGACAAAGCAGTTGATTTCGTCTATATTTCTCGATCAAGAAGCTTTGAATGGAATCTACTTCATCGCCCTTCTTACACGATACAAAACATAAGATCGCCGCTCGGCAATAACAATTGTTTTCACATTTCTCTCTGAAACAATGAACCAGACTACTGGATCGTAATTGTTTAATACAATTACATCAGTATATATGCGGTCGATTTTTTCTTTCCCAACACAATCCTCCACTTATTCCATTCTGTCTGACCACTTATGAACTTAACTGAACTCAAGAAAAAACCCATTGGCGAACTCATTAAAATTGCGGAGTTTATGGGCCTTGAAGGCATGGCACGTAACCGTAAACAAGATATTATTTTTGCCATTTTAAAACGCCATGCAATGAATGGCGAAGAAATCTTTGGTGATGGCGTTTTAGAAATCCTTTCTGATGGCTTTGGTTTTTTACGCTCCGCTGCTGGTTCATATTTAGCAGGACCAGATGACATTTATGTCAGCCCATCACAAATTCGCCGTTTTAATTTACGTACGGGTGATACCATTACAGGTACGATTCGCCCACCAAAAGAAGGTGAACGTTATTTTGCTTTATTAAAAGTGAATCAAATTAACTATGACACACCAGAAAACTCACGTAACAAAATTTTATTTGAAAACTTAACCCCATTGTTCCCAACCGAACAAATGGTGATGGAGCTTGGTAATGGCACAACAGAGGATCTAACCTCTCGTGTTGTCGACCTTGTGGCACCGATTGGTAAAGGTCAGCGTTCAATTATTGTTGCACCGCCAAAAGCGGGTAAAACAATGCTTTTACAAAACATTGCTCAATCCATCGTTCGTAACAACCCAGAAGTCTTCTTGATCGTTTTACTCATTGATGAACGTCCAGAAGAAGTGACCGAGATGGAACGTACAGTTCGTGGCGAAGTCGTGGCATCAACTTTTGATGAAGCCCCTGCTCGACATGTCCAAGTTGCGGAGATGGTCATTGAGAAAGCGAAACGTCTAGTCGAGCATAAAAAAGATGTTGTGATTCTGCTTGACTCTATTACTCGTTTAGCGCGTGCCTATAACACGGTTGTTCCATCATCAGGAAAAGTACTTACAGGTGGTTTGGATGCGCATGCGCTCGAACGCCCAAAACGCTTCTTTGGTGCTGCACGTAATATCGAAGAGGGTGGTTCACTGACCATTATCTCGACGGCATTGATCGAAACAGGCAGTAAAATGGATGATGTCATCTATGAAGAGTTTAAAGGTACAGGTAACCAAGAGATTACGCTCGATCGTCGTATCGCGGAAAAACGTGTCTTCCCTGCCATGAACATTAAGAAGTCTGGCACACGCCGTGAAGAACGCTTAATGGGAGAGGATAACCTTCGTAAAGTTTGGATTTTACGTAAGCTACTTCACCCAATGGACGAACTTGCGGCGATGGAGTTCTTACTTGATCGCATGAAAGAAACCAAGACCAATGATGATTTCTTCGACCAAATGAAGCGTAAAGCTGCAAACTAGGTCGATCATCCAATGTTCACAACAGCCACCTTTATGGTGGCTGTTGTGATTTGGTTGACATGTTTACACAACAGTTACAATTAGATTATTCTTTGATAGCAAACCATTATCCATCTGATTTATATACTTAAATACAAACAAGTTCTGCTATTTCTCTCTAGAATACCGATTCACAAATGATCCTTCATAGTTATTTTCTATCAAAAAATGACCTATTTTTGTCTATTTTTGTCGTTTTGCCAGACAGAATAGTAGTAATTCATGATTTGCTTTGATAGGATAGCATCTGACTAGTTAGGCTGCTCCCTGCGTTGTTTCCTAAAATATTTAGGAATAATAAAAGCACAAACAGACTAACTCAGGTTTTTTTTAATCTCACAATTTTATGAGAGTGATGCCATGTTATTCAAAAAATTCGCTGTTATTGCTGCTGTTGCAACTACTTTAGCTTTTGTTGGTTGCTCTAAGAAAGAAGAAGCTGCTGCTACTGACGCAACTGCTGCTGCTTCTGAAGCTGTAGCTGCTGCTTCTGAAGCGACTGTTGCTGCTTCTGAAGCGACTGTTGAAGCTGCTGCTGAAGTTGCTGCTGCTGCATCTGAAGTTGCTGCTCCTGCTTCTGTTGCTCAATAATCTAGTTTTAGATTAAAAAAAGAGAACCTTTTGGTTCTCTTTTTTTACGCCTGAAGATCTATTTAAGTCAGTTAAAATTGTTTCAGACTTAAAAAAGCAGATCAATCGATCTGCTCATTTCCAACACGTTGTCTAAATTTCTGACCCGCTCTAAAGGTCACAACTCGACGAGCAGAAATCGGAATCTCCTCACCCGTCTTTGGATTACGGCCAGGGCGCTCACGCTTATCACGTAACTCGAAATTCCCGAACCCAGAGAGTTTGACTTGTTCGCCCGCAATCAATGCTTGGCTAATTTCGTCAAAAAACAATTCGACCATTTGTTTTGCTTCACGGCGATTTAAGCTCGTGAGTTCACTTAAATGGTCCGCCATATCTGCTTTTGTTAATGCTGTCATGAGGCCCTCAATGTCGCTTGATAAGTGTTTTCCAACACTTGAATAATGTTATCCATACCAGATTTGATTTCAGCATCTTCAAGCGTACGAGTTGGGTGCTGCCATAACAATGCGAAAGCTAAAGAACGTTTGCCTTGTTCGACTCCTTGCCCCGTATACACATCGAACAACCATGTAGAGTCAAGTAACTCTCCCCCAGTCTGTTCAATCATGCGCTGAATATCTTTCACCACAATCTTATCAGAGATTAAAAGCGCAATATCACGTCTAACTGATGGAAAACGTGATAATTCTGTAAAATTAGATACATAAGATTGCAAAACTGCTTGCTGATCGAGCTCAGCAACCCAAGTCGTACCCAAATCCAAATCATTTTCCAAAGATGGATGTAAACGCCCTAAATAACCGATTGACTGCCCATCGACCAGAACTTCAGCAGACTGCCCTGGATGCAACCACGCTCGCTCGGTGCGAACAAACTCAACCTTAACACGTCCAGCCGCCAAAATTTCTTCAATTTCACCTTTAAAATCAAAGAAATCCATTGCAGTCGGCTTAGCATGCCAAGATTCAGGTACCTGTGAGCCTACTGCAATCAATGCCAATGTTGGAATCTGCTTAAGGTCATGAATATTTTGCGCATTTTGATAGTCAAAACGCAAACCCAACTCAAAGAAACGAACACGATGTTGTTGACGATTCAAGTTATATTGCACACAAGGAATCAAACTAGATAACAGTGTGCTACGCATTGCCGCCAAATCACTTGAAATTGGATTCGCAAGCATGAGCGGTTGTACATTTGGATTGAGTTGTTTTTCCAATTTCGCATCAGCAAAACTAAAGCTAATCGCTTCCTGATAACCCAAAGTTGCAACACTTTGACGTAGTTGTGCAATATCAAAACCATCTTGGTACTTTTTTAACTTCACATCAATTTGTGGCAAACTGATTTGAATATTGTCATAACCATGAATACGGGCAACCTCTTCAATCAGGTCTTGATAAATCACCATATCATAACGATGCGAAGGCGGAGTCACAGACCACTGGTCTTCAGCTAAGGTCTCAACAGCACAACCAAGGCGACTCAAAGCATCCGCAATAAAATCACCTGCAACTTGATATCCTAACAATTGATCAACTTGACTTTGTTTTAACTGAATTGTTTCACGTTTTGGCAATAATTCAGCTTGTTCAGCAACTGTAATTGGACCAAATTCCCCACCAGCAAAGGCCTGAATCAACTCAGAAGCACGATGCATTGCGATCATTGGCAACTCAAAGTCAACACCGCGTTCATAGCGCTGTGATGAATCGGTATGCAAACCAAAACGACGTGCACGACCAGCAATCGCTAAAGGTGCAAAGAACGCACTTTCAAGGAAGATATCTTGCGTATCATCCGTAACCGACGAATCTAAACCACCCATGATGCCAGCAATCGCCAATACTTTTTGATCATCAGCAATCACCATCATGTCATCTTGCAGTTCAACTTGTTGATCATTAAGCAAGGTCAATTGTTCTTTTGGCTGAGCTTGGCGTACCTGAATCGAACCATCAATCTTCGCCAAGTCAAAGGCATGCATCGGTTGACCCAACTCAAGTAAGACATAATTAGTGATATCGACCAAAATACTATGGCTGCGAAGACCAGAACGCGTAAGCGCTTGTTCCATCCACTCAGGCGTTGCTGCTTTTACATTTACATTTTTGATGATACGACCCAAATAGCGCGGTGTACCTTCAGTGCTAATCACTACTGATTTTTCATCTGAAATGCTTGCTGCAATGGCTTGAATTGTAGGTTCATTAACTTTGAGTTGATTAATCACGGCGATTTCACGCGCAATACCACGGATACTAAAACAGTCGCCGCGGTTTGGTGTGATGCTAATATCGATTACATTGTCATCGAGTTTGAGATAGTCACGGATATTCATCCCGACAGGTGCATCAGCTGGTAATGCCAATAAACCATCAATTTTATCTTCTAAATCAATTTCAGAAGCACCGCAAAGCATACCTTGTGATTCCACACCACGTAGCTTGCCTTTTTTAATTTTAAAATCGCCAGGCAACACAGCACCAATGGTTGCTACAGGTGCTTTCATTCCTACGCAAACATTTGGCGCACCGCAAACGATCTGTAATGACTCATCTGAACCAATATTTACTGTGGTAACACGTAAGCGATCCGCATCTGGATGTTGCTCAACCGTAACGACCTCACCCACAACAACCCCAGTAAATGGTTTGGCTACAGGCGCCAACTCATCGACCTCCAAACCAAGCATGGTGAGTTGATCAGACAGTGCTTCGCTATCAATTGAAGGGTTCACCCACGTGCGCAGCCAATTTTCACTAATTTTCATTTGTATAAACCTTTGTTAATCCTGAAATACTATTAGGCGAATTGGCGTAAGAAACGCACGTCGTTTTGGTAGAACATACGCAAATCATTGATGCCATAACGCAACATTGCAAAACGCTCTACCCCTAAACCAAAAGCAAAGCCTTTGTATTTATCAGGATCAATACCTGCGGCACGCAGTACATTTGGATGTACCATGCCACAACCTAAAACTTCTAACCAGCGACCACGCTCGTCCATGATATCCACTTCTGCACTCGGCTCTGTGAATGGAAAATAAGAGGGACGGAAACGTACTTTTAAGTCTTTTTCAAAGAATTCATTCAGCAGGTTAATTAATAAACCTTTTAACTCAGCAAAACTTGTATTTTCAGCAACGTATAAACCTTCGATCTGATGGAACATCGGAGAATGCGTCTGATCGGAGTCACAACGATAGACACGACCCGGACACACAATACGAATAGGCGGCTGATTTGTTTCCATGGTACGGATTTGCACACCCGATGTATGGGTACGAAGTAGATGTGTCGCATCAAAATAGAAAGTATCGTGCATCGCACGTGCTGGATGATGACCCGGAATATTTAGCGCTTCAAAGTTATGATAATCGTCTTCAACCTCAGGACCATGTGCGACTTGGAAACCCGCTTTGGTAAAGAATTGGCAAATACGCTCTTGAACTTGAGTGACAGGATGGATACTCCCCATGCGTTGACCGCGACCGGGTAAAGTAATATCAATCGTTTCACTTGCTAATTTTTTTGCAAGTTCAGCTTGTTGTAAGGTCTGTTGGCGCTCAGTCAAAGCAGCATTGATTGCTTCACGAACAGCATGGATCGCAGCACCTTGTACTTTTCGCGCTTCAGGGTCCATTTTTCCAAGTGCTTTCGACTGTTCTGCAAGCTGGCTTTTCTTCCCTGTAAATTGGACTCGTACTTGATCGAGTACAGCAAGGTCTTGAGCCGCTGCAATGGCAGCAAGCGCTTCAGTGGTCAGGGCTTCCAGTGACATAGTAACTCTCAAAGCAACAAATTATAGAAATATAATAAAACGCTATAGTTTATCAGCTTTTTATCTGTTTTTTGAAGATTAAGCCGATTGAAAAAACATATACCGCAACAATTTGATAAAATCGCCATTACCGCTAAAAAACCAAGAGTAAAAACAATGGCGCTCGATCAAATTTGGAAAGCACAATTGACGCTTGTCACCTATGGCAATGAGTTTTTACAGCAAGACTTAAATATGAATGATTGGGTTAACCATCCTATCTTTGCTCAACATCATTTGGTTTTTCGTGATTTAGCATCTCAACAGCTTTTGGCACAACATTTTCGAGTTTGGTTAGAGGCATTAAAACAACAAGGGGTGGATAAACTCAGTCTACATAATTCAACCATTCTCAATGAAGAAAGTAACCCCAATCCAAACGTTGAATTACTTCCCTACGCTCACTTTATTGTCAGTCATCAAGGCAAAAATAAAACGGCATGGATTTGCGGTCACGAACTTGCCGAATGGTACACTCATGATCATCCCTTTACCGCCCCTTCTGCGCAGCAAGTTAAACTCCGACAAGAGATCTTTTGGCGTTATCCACTCAATGAGAAACTAACTAAAAAAGTCACATTAGACTTAAAAGTCAATGATTGGCAAGAAATAGAAAAGTACATTGAAAGTGAAATTTTTAATCATCAATGTGCTGAAGATTTCTTAGAACCAGAACAAGTCGACCTACCTTTTTATGGATATGAACTTGAACAGAGCCATTTAGATAAAACGGTCTTAGCTATTATTCCAACAACCCATCAAGCAGATGCCGCACACCATTTATTACACCGCATGTCTGCTTTGATTGACTTCTTACATTCGCGCTGCAATCACCCTTATACAACCCAAGGTGAAATTCTGAGTCCAGAGGAACAAATTAATTTACGCAATTTTGTTAAAAAAACCGACGATGTATTTGGTAGACTCATCAGCAAGATTGCCAATCATTATAAAAATATTGATTTTGACATGCCGATGGAACCTTATGATCGGACTATGGATGTCCCAACCGCATCAGGAAATCTACACAAGACCAATCACTCCAGCGTCATTAAACTGGTGCTGATCACCGTTGTAATTTGTATTTTGGCTTATTATTTTGGGCTTTAATATTCAGTGTAATCCAGCTCATCTTCGTCAATATTGATGAAGTCTGGCTCAGGGGTTTGCTCAAATCGTACCGCTAGAATCTCAGTTTGCTTAAGTAAGCTTGCTTTAGCAACACGATGCATCCCATCCATGACTCGCCCCTCAGCACACAAGATAATCGGATAACTGAGATCTGCATCCTGAACTAATTGAAAATGCTCAATGATTTGCTGTGTCGTCGGATACTGATCTGGAAACCAATAGGCTTCGTTGAGTTCCTGAATATCAACCAGTTGAACTTTCTTGGCAATACACGTTTTTGTCAGCTCAACGAGCTGATGTACATCCCAAATATGTGTATCCTCGCCAACTTGTCTAAAGTGATATTGTCTACGCACGTTTTAATCCATCATTAGTTATCGAAAATACCACTTCGCCAGAATCTGAAACCATTTCTGGTTGGCGGACACTAACCACACCACTCATCGTCTTAGCCATACTCTTAATTATATTATATGGTTTATTTTTATTGATTCAGAGATATGAGATTGCCAAGTTTTTATTGCTTATTACCACAATTTTGTCGGTACTAATAATTATAGGAAGGAAATAAAAAAGACCGCTAAAAAGCGGTCTTTTTTGAATCTCTAAGCTTATGCAGCTAATGCACCTTTAGCTTTTTCAGCTAAAGCAGCAAATGCAACTGCATCATGCATAGCGATGTCAGCTAATACACGACGGTCGATGATTACTTGAGCTTTTTTCAAGCCATCAATCATGCGGCTATAAGACAAACCGTTAAGACGAGCACCAGCATTGATACGCGCAATCCATAAAGCACGGAATTGACGTTTCTTCTGACGGCGGTCACGGTAAGCATATTGACCAGCTTTGATTACTGCTTGGAACGCTACGCGATAAACGCGTGAACGAGCACCATAGTAACCTTTAGCGCGAGCAAGAATTTTTTTGTGACGACGATGAGCCACTACACCACGTTTTACACGAGCCATTTATAATCTCCTTAGATGTATGGGCACATACGACGAACTGATGCAACATCACTTACGTGAACCATTACACAGCCGCGCAATTGACGAATACGCTTAGCAGATTTTTTGGTCAAAATGTGGCGTTTGAACGCTTGTTTACGCTTAATACCGTTAGCAGTCGCTTTAAAGCGTTTAGCTGCTCCACGGCGAGTTTTCATCTTAGGCATAACAACCTCTTTTGAACACCTGTTCGGAACGTTTGCACCATTGCAAAAACGACCTGCAGGTAAGGGAGGCAGTATCATATAGTATTTTTGCTTAAAACTAAAGCAAAAATTATGGGTTCAAAGCTGAACATTCGAGAGCATTTACAGATTTGATAAAGTCCTCAAAATTCCACTCAATAACCTTAGGGACTAAGATATTCAGCTAAACAACCCGATATATAGCGCATACATAAATAGATAACGCCCACCTTTGGCAATCGTCACAATCAATAAAAACCGTCCAAACCTTTCTTTCATTATGCCTGAAATCATGGTGATGGGATCACCAATCACAGGCACCCAACTCAAAAGTAAGGAATAAAAACCATATTTATGATAAATCTGCTGGGCTTGTTCTAAACGAGGCTTAGAAACGGGAAACCATTTTTTATCTTTAAAATGTTCTATTTTTAGCCCCAACCACCAATTCACACATGAACCTAGTACATTACCAATGGTTGCTACGAGAAGTAAATAAAAGGGATTTGAAAGACCTTGTATCAACAGCGTCATTAAGACTGCTTCTGACTGCAACGGGAGTAACGTTGCTGCTCCAAAAGCAGAGAGGAATAATAAAAAATAGGACATCAGTGTGTAGAGGCACTCAAACAAAGATCAAAACAATGTCCAGACAATACCATCTAAAACTATTCAATCAAAGCGAGTTTATCCCACACCTGTTGAAGTTTCTCCTGATTCATCTCAATCTGAAAAACAGTTTTTATTGTTTCCTCAAAATCATTAAAAGTGGATAGAATTTTTTTATCTGACTTCTGTTTAGCATGTATTCTTAATACACGATCCTTTAACGTCATTCTGGCATCCGAATTGGCAGTGAACAACATCAAATGCTGTGTAAACATGGATTCCGGGGATGTTGATATATACCAATTTGCAATCATAGCATCGGCTGGGGCAATCTTTTGCTCAGGATTAATGGCATAGACATTAACCCATTCATCATGCAGAAAAACTTGCAACATATATTTCATATCCGTCAGCAGTGAAGTATCGATTCCACACGCTGCAATATCAACGAATCTGAAAGGCTCTAATGGCGTTGGCTGCATTTCCCCGATGCGATCTAAAGATAGAATTGTTGTCGGTGTCATGCCACCAAACCCTGGATCATATAAAAATAATTGTTGATCAAGTCGAACCAGTGTTACCAAGTGCGTCCGGACTGGTACAGTTGTTGGGATACCTTGATAATAAACTCGACCTAATACGTTATAGGCTTCATATCCCAATTCAGTTAACGCGATTTTGGTTAAAGAACTATGCTCTAAACAATACCCTTCCCGATTTTCAATTAATAACTTCTGAACAAGTCGATCAGGTTCTAATGAAACTTCTTCTCCCAAAAAAGAAGCAATATTACCAAAAGGAATGTGCTGCACATGCAAGCTTAATAATGTCTTTAGATGATCCTGCGTCGGTGTGAAGTCCCCTTCAAAACCAAGCTTATTTAAATAACGTGTTGAAATTATTTGCTTCATGACTGACTATACTTTTTTATGATTAAACTATCCTATAATGATCAAGCCAATTTTAGTTTAAAAATTACACAACTATAAAAGAGTCATTCACACCCTGATTAGAACATTCTTTTTGAAATGTCTAATTCTTCATCCGAGCTGTCTTAGATCGAAAAACATAAGTAAGGATTGAGAAAAGAAATGGGGAAATAAAAGCCCTAAAACACCAATCAAAGCAAAAACCAAGATCGCTAAATGAGTCTCTGAATATAGCTTTTGCAGCTGAGCGCAAAGGATTGCTGTGATGAAGAGCAATCCCATTGCAATTGCCCAATGCTTAAAATAGCTGTGCCTTCCCATGCCCGGATTCATCCAACTTTTATTGACAAGGCTTTTTGGATCGCAGGACGAGCGGTTAAGCGCTCAATATAATCTTTCACATAAGGATAATCTTCGAGTTGAATACCTTGCCATTCATAGCGTAATGCCCAAGGTAAAATCGCCATATCCGCAATTGAATATTCTCCCGCAACAAATTTCTGACCAACCAACTGTTTATTCAACACCCCATAGAGACGTTTAGTTTCATTGATATAACGATCAATCGCATAGGGAATACGCTCAGCAGCAAACTTATTAAAATGATGATTCTGACCAAGCATAGGCCCGAATCCACCCATTTGCCACATCAACCATTGCTCAACTTCGACACGTTCTTGCTCATCACTTGGGTAAAATAATCCCGTCTTACGACCTAGATATTGCAAAATTGCACCTGATTCAAATACTGAAATTGGTTCACCCCTCGGTCCATTCTGATCAACAATCGCAGGAATTTTATTATTCGGAGAAATCTTTAAAAAATCTGGTTGAAACTGATCATTCTCTAAAATATTGATGGGAAAAATTTGATATGCAAGTCCCATTTCTTCTAAAGCAATTGTTATTTTATGCCCGTTGGGTGTACCCCAATAATATAAGTCAATCATTTATATTATCCTATTCATCGTTATCATGACTGTTTATCGCGTTATAGCATATTTCATCCTCACTCCGTATTAGTCATGTACGAAACAAAACAATAAAATACATCTTTTCAATGAGCTGATGAAAGAAAAACTACTGGCTTGCCAAGTATGCTTTGGCTTTTTCACCTAAAAATCGTCGTCCTGCATTTTCGCCATTGATCCATTCTTCCACTGAAAATAAGTCGAACAACCCAACTTTAACTAAAGTTGGAATAGCTAGTACTAATTCCTGCTCGACCTCACCACGCGCACCCGCATTATATAAACTAATGTTATGCAACATGGTTGCCACAGTTCCTGTTTGAACCTGACTACCATCTTTTAATCTGACTTGCGGCAGAACCTCTCCATCCTGTACCACTTTTTGATTTATTTCAGATAATTCATGTGTACCATTTATTGTAGACATTCGCATGTGCCCCTATAAAAATAGTTTAATATTCAAGTAAATTTAACATGATATTTAATGATGCGCGCGACTGCATTTAAAAAAATTGCAAAAAAAAGCACCGCTTATTGCGGTGCTTTTTTATCAAGAAAAATTACTTTTTCTTTTTCGGGCCTAATAACATGCCCATTTGACGGCCTTCCATTTTTGGTGCTTGTTCAATGACACCAAAATCAGCCACATCAGCTTCAATTTTTTGCAACTGAACCAAACCAAGCTGTTGATGTGCCATCTCACGACCACGGAAACGCAAGGTGATTTTCACTTTATTTCCTTCTTCAAGGAAACGTAAAATTGCACGCAATTTTATCTGATAATCACCCACATCCGTTGCAGGACGTAACTTGATTTCTTTCACTTGCACTTGATGCTGTTTCTTCTTCGCATCTTTTTGCTTTTGCTTTAGGTCAAACAAGTGCTTGTTGTAATCCATGATTTTACAAACAGGTGGTTCTGCATTAGCAACAATCTCAACAAGGTCAAGATGCGCTTCTTCAGCAGCACGCAACGCTTCAGTTAATGAAACGACCCCTTTTTGTTCACCATCAGCTGCGACAAGACGTACTTCTTTTGCACGAATCTCATCGTTAATGGCAGGACGGTTACTTTTAGCACCTTGTTGTTGGTTACGGTCAGGCTGTTTAATCTTTATTACTCCACAATGTACCGGCCACGTTCGGCGACGGCAGATTTCACTAAGTCAACAAATGCATCGATTGACATAGTACCTAAATTTTTTCCTGAGCGAGTACGCACGTTTACGGTACCTTCTTCAACTTCTCGATCACCAAGAACCAAAAGATAAGGAATACGCTCTAGGGTACGCTCACGAATCTTAAATCCGATTTTTTCATTTCTCAAGTCAGAAATAGTACGAAGACCATTTTCTTTGAGTTTTGCAACCACTTGTTCGCATGCTTCAGCTTGTGAATCGGTAATATTCATTACACAAGCTTGAATAGGAGCAAGCCAAGGTGGCATGAAACCAGCGTAGTGTTCAATTAGTATACCAATAAAACGCTCGAAACTGCCAAGAATTGCACGATGTAACATGACTGGTTGATCACGATCGTTATCTTCTGTGACATAAGAGGCATCTAAACGAATCGGCAAGTTGAAATCACACTGGATTGTACCGCATTGCCATACACGACCTAAGCAATCTTTCAATGAAAATTCAATTTTCGGACCATAAAATGCCCCTTCACCAGGTTGCAAGTCCCAAGCCAAGCCAGCATCATCCAGTGCATCTGCCAAAGATTTCTCAGCGATGTCCCAAAGTGCATCATCACCAACACGCTTTTCTGGACGTGTTGACAATTTCATTTGCACTTCTTCAAAGCCAAAATCTTTATAAACATCTAAAGTCAGTTTAATAAAGTCAGCGACTTCCTTACCAATTTGCTCTTTGGTACAGAAAATATGTGCGTCGTCTTGCGTAAATCCACGAACACGCATAATACCGTGTAAAGAACCCGATGGCTCATTACGGTGACAAGAACCAAACTCAGCCAAACGAATTGGTAAATCACGGTAAGATTTTAAGCCTTGGTTAAAGACCTGTACGTGACATGGGCAGTTCATTGGCTTCACTGCATAGTTACGACTTTCTGAGTGCGTCGTAAACATGTTTTCAGCATAGTTTGCCGCATGTCCAGATTTTTCCCACAAGCTAAAATCAACAATTTGTGGTGTCTTGATCTCTTGGTAACCGTTGTCTTGCTGAACTTTACGCATGTATTGTTCAAGCACTTGGTAAATGGTCCAGCCGTTCGGATGCCAGAACACCATACCCGGTGCTTCTTCTTGCATGTGGAACAAGTCTAGAGCTTTACCAATTTTACGATGGTCACGCTTTTCAGCTTCTTCAATACGTTTAATATAGGCAGCTAACTGTTTCTTATCAGCCCAAGCTGTACCATAGATACGTTGTAGCTGTTCATTTTTCGCATCACCACGCCAGTAAGCACCAGAGATTTTAGTGAGCTTGAATGATTTTAAAAATTTAGTGTTTGGTACGTGCGGACCACGGCACATATCCAAATAATCTTGATGATAGTACAAGCCCATTTGCGTTTCATTTGGCATGTCTGAGATCAAGCGTAATTTGTATTCTTCGCCACGTGCAGTGAACTCAGCAATCACTTCATCACGTGGCGTCATTTTCTTAATAACGTCGTAATCTTGATCGATGAGCTGTTTCATGCGCGCTTCAATCGCAGCCATATCATCCAAAGTAAAAGGACGTGGCATCCAGATATCGTAATAAAAGCCTTCTTCAATAACAGGGCCAATTACCATTTTCGCTTCTGGGAACAATTGCTTAACAGCATGTCCAACGAGGTGTGCGCATGAATGACGAATGATTTCTAAACCATCTTCATCTTTAGGCGTAATAATTTGAACTGTTGCATCTTCTGTGATGAGATCAGAAGCATCCACCAAACGATCATTGATACGTCCCGCAACGGTATTTTTTGCAAGACCCGGCCCAATACTTTGAGCAAGTTCCATCACGGATATCGGCTGATCAAATTGTTTCTGATCACCATTTGGTAAAGTAATGATTGGCATAATAAAATCCTTAAGGAGTGATGCCCTCTACGAAGGAGCATATCACCGCGAGATTATGTATTGAGGTAAACCCCAAAAGATAAAAAACGGCGGATAAAAAGTATCGAAGATTTTACACAGGTTTAGGCTAGGATGAAACCTTTGTGTCATAAAAACCCAAGTTCATTCAAGGTTTTCTCTCCGACTAAAGCCTAAATGATTTAGATTGAACTAAACACTATGTTGATCTAGTTAAAGATGACAATAACATTCACGGAGCAATACACATGGTTAGTGCATATGATGAGTTACCACAAACACCCGCAAACTTCGTAGCCCTATCACCACTACGCTATTTAGAGCGTGCCGCCTATATTTATCCAAATCAAGCTGCGATTATTCATGGTGAACGTCATATTACATGGAAACAAACCTATCAACGCTGCCGTCAATTCGCCCATCAACTCGAAAAATTAGGCATTCAGAAAAATGATACCGTCTCGGTGTTATTACCCAATATTCCGGCCATGATTGAAGCACATTTTGCTGTACCGATGGTCGGTGCGGTTTTAAATACCTTAAACACTCGCCTTGATGCAAAAACCATTGCCTTTATGCTTGAACATGCTGAGGCAAAAGTCCTATTGGTCGATCCAGAATTTCGCCCAATCGCTGAAGAAGCACTTGCACTTATTGCACAAGAAATTATTGTAATTGACGTATTTGATGCCGAATTCGATGGTGAGCAAATTGCGATTGGACAATACGAATATGAATCTTGGATCGCCCAAGGTGATCCTGAGTTTGAATGGTACTTACCTCAAGATGAATGGGATGCGATCAGCCTAAATTACACCTCAGGCACAACGGGTAATCCAAAAGGTGTGGTCTATCACCATCGAGGAGCCTACCTCAATGCTGCAAGTAATATTTTAGCTTGTGGGATGAAACCACGCGCGGTGTATCTATGGACACTCCCCCTATTTCACTGCAATGGTTGGTGTTTTGCATGGTCAATTGCAGCCAGTGGTGGTACTAATATTTGCTTACGCCGTGTTGATCCAACGCTGGTCTTTAAATATATCGCCAAGCATAAAGTTGATTATTTCTGTGGTGCGCCGATTGTTTTATCCATGTTGATCAACGCACCTCAAGAACAAAAAATAGCATTTGAACACCATGTTGAAGTCATGGTCGCTGGTGCCGCCCCTCCCGTTGCCATCATTGAAGGGATGCATCATATCGGCATCAATGTCAATCATGTGTATGGTTTAACCGAGACCTATGGCCCTTCGGCACTTTGCGCAGCGCAAGCAGGCTGGAGTGATTTATCTATTCAAGAACAAGCTCAGCTTCATTCCCGTCAAGGTGTGCCATATCCGTTGCAAGACAGTATGCGTGTACTTGATCCCGAGACCATGCAACCTGTACCGAATGATGGCGAGACCATGGGAGAAATTATGTTCCGTGGCAATATCGTCATGAAAGGTTATTTGAAAAATCCACAAGCCACTGAAGAAGCGTTTAAAGGAGGGTGGTTTCATACCGGTGACTTAGCCGTCTGTCATCCGGATGGCTATGCCAAAATTACCGACCGCTCTAAAGATATTATCATTTCAGGTGGCGAAAATATTTCATCTTTAGAAGTTGAAGACGTTTTATATCGACACCCAGCAGTACTCACTGCGGCTGTGGTGGCAAAGCCAGATCCTCGCTGGCAAGAAGTACCATGTGCATTTATTGAATTAAAACAAGGCGCATCTACGTCAACGGAAGAGATCATTGCCCACTGTCACAAAGAGCTTGCTCGCTTTAAAGTTCCTAAAGATATCGTGATTACTGAAATTCCAAAGACATCGACAGGCAAATTACAGAAATTTATTTTACGCGAGTGGGCTAAGCAACGTGCGTCAGGTGAGTTTGGAAATTAATCCAAAAAAAAAAGAAGTTTCAAATGAAACTTCTTTTTGGTTTTTAGCCTTGTTCAGATAACAACGCCACTTGCTGTACATAATTCACCAATTTAAGCTTAGAGGCTGCAAACTCTTCTTCACTCACTTCTCGTTTAATATCACGATGGATCCGCAGTACATGCTGGCGTAAAGTATGGCGTTCAGAGGCATTATAGACTTTACTAAATTCATTAATGATTGGATCACCCTGATCAATCATACGATCGACCCAACGTAACAACTGTGCTTGTTTCTTCGCACCTTGCTGTGGGGTTAGATAAGATAAAATCGTTGTTTCATTTTCATTGCGCAATAATTTACCAATTCGTAGAAACTGACGACGTTTTGCTTCATATGAACTAATCGTTTGTACATCAAGCAGTGCATCAATTAAACGCTCATCGACAGGCAATTTTTGAATCTGTTTTGGATTCAATTGAGCCAGTTGTTCACCCAAAGCAGCCATGCGCTGTACTGCTTTTTTTTGCTCAGTTCTACTTGCACGCCCTTCTAATGACTCAAAATCTTCATCGGTATAACGCTGCTGGGTACGACGTGACACTATTACTCTGCCTCATAAAATTTTGCTGCGAACAGCGATTGAATTTCTTCCAGTGCCTTTTCTTCATCAGCACCTTCAATGACTAATCTTAATGTGGTGCCCTTACCAGCGCCCAACATCAACAACGACATAATATTTTTTGCATCAACCAACTTATCGCCCTTACCAATTTGGATAGAAGAACGAAACTTCGTCGTCACCTCAATAAGTTTACCAGATGCGCGCGCGTGTAAGCCGAGTTTATTAATTACATCAATCGTTGTGTCTATCATGACCAGTGCTTCATTTCTCTATGTAAGATTTGGACAGCCCATTTTGCCTCAAGGGCTTGTTTGAGTCTATCCACAATATAAACTGAACGATGCTGCCCGCCAGTACATCCCACTGAAATGGTCATATAGTGGCGATGTCCCTCTGCAAAGGCAGGCAACCATTTATCTAAGAAAGCATAAATATCTTCAAACATTTCATTGGTTTGCTGACTACTTTCTAAAAAAAGGCGTACTGGCTCATCCAAGCCAGAAAAACGACGTAATTCTAAATCCCAATGCGGGTTAGGTAAATGACGTACATCAAATACATAATCAGCATCCAGTGGAATACCGTGCTTATAACCAAAGGACTGTAAAATAACAATCAAATTATTCGATTGCCCAAGTTTAGACAACAAAATATGCTTTAAATCATGGACACTTTTATCCGAGGTATCAATATGCACTGTAGAGCGGAATTGTATCGGAATTAACAGTTGTTTTTCTTCCTGTATACATTGCAACAGGCTATTAAAACGATTGGCCAATGGATGCGGTCTTCTTGATGCACTAAAACGCGCAATCAAATTTTGATCTTGTGTGGTTAAGTAAATAATATCCACTGAACCATGTTTTTGTAATTGGTCAAAAACTTGATCGAAGTCTCGCATATCGGCACGAGTACTTCGAACATCGACACCTAAAGCGAGTTGTTCCAGATTATTTTCACGATCCAGTTTGGCTACAATTTCAGGCAACAATGCCAAAGGTAAGTTATCTATACAATAATATCCCAGATCTTCAAGCACTTGTAATGCAGAGGATTTCCCTGAGCCAGATTGTCCTGTGACGATAAGAATACGCTTCATGGCATTTTGCCCTTTTTATTTTTCAAGTTCTAAGTTTTAAAATGTATTTGTAAATTATCAATCAACCGCGTTGAACCTAGTTTTGCAGCAATAAATAAAACCAAATCTTGGTCAAATTGTTCAATAGGTTGCAAGTTGGTTTGTCGAGCTTCCACATAATCCACAATGAACCCTGCGTGTGTCAATTGAGCAGAGACATTTGCTAACACTTGTGAAAGTGCTTGTCCCTCATGCAATTGTTGCTCAGCTTGTTTTAACGATTGATAAATTGTAGGTGCAACAGCTCGTTGTTGTTCAGACAAATATCCATTGCGTGAACTTAGCGCCAAGCCATCTTCAGCGCGCACAATCGGCACACCGATGACTTCAAGTGGCATGTTTAAGTCTTGAACCAACTGACGAATCACAGCCAACTGCTGATAGTCTTTTTCACCAAAAAAGGCATAGTCAGGTTGCACAATATTGAACAACTTAGTGACCACCACAGCGACCCCATCAAAATGGCCTGGGCGTGACTGACCGCATAAATCTTCGGTGATTTGATTCACACGAATATTGGTCAAACGAGGATGCTTGCCATACATTTGCTCAACAGAAGGTGCAAAAATAATATCGCAACCCACATCAGCCAATAGCCGACTATCTTGCTCTAAAGTACGCGGATAACTATCAAAATCTTCGCCCACACCAAACTGAATTGGATTGACAAAAATACTGACCACCACTACATCACAGATCTTTTTTGCAGCACGCACTAAAGTCAAATGACCTTCGTGCAAATTTCCCATCGTCGGTACGAAACCTATCATTTTTTTTGTACTGCGTGCAGGTGCAAGCGACGCAGTTAAGCCTTGTATCGTTGTTTCTGTTTTCATGAATCAAAGCTCAACTTGGAAAGTATGTTCTTTTGCAGGGAAAGACTGATCTTGAACTGCAGCATGATACGCTTTAAATGCATCTAAAATAGCAGTTTCACCGGCCTGCTCTTTCATAAAATTACGAACAAAACGTGCAACACGTCCAAAAGTTAAGCCCAACATGTCTTGTGCAACGAGTACTTGCCCATCGGTTTCATTGCCCGCACCAATCCCAATCACAGGTGTATTTGGGAATAATTCAGCAATTTCTTTACCGAGTTGTGCAGGAACACATTCGAGCAATAAAACAGCCGCACCAGCATCCACAACCGCTTGGCAGTCAGCAATCAATTGATCTGCCGCTTCGCGCGTTCTTGCTTGAAGCTTATAACCACCAAATACATGTACTGATTGTGGTGTTAAGCCCAAATGTACACAAACAGGAACGCCGTTACGGGTCAAGACTTGAACCAACTCACTCAACCAAGCCCCGCCTTCAATCTTGATCATTTGTGCGCCAACTTGCATGACTGCTCTGGCATTTTTCAAACCATCTTCAACGGTCGCATAGCTCATAAATGGCAAATCAGTCATGATTAAGGCATGCGAATTGCCACGACGTACCGCCGCAGTATGGTAAGCCATATCTTCCACTGTGACAGGAAGGGTTGAATCTCTTCCTTGAATCGCCATCCCTAGAGAATCACCGATTAAAATCGTATCAATTTCAGCCAACTCCATTGCTTTCGCCATGCTTGCATCGTAGCAAGTTAGGCAAGAAAACTTGCGTCCTTCGGCTTTAAACTTTCTTAAGTCACTTAGACTAATCATGATGATGTCCTCTACAGGCATTTCCAGAACAAAATAATCTTAAGCGGTTGCCCAAGACTGATTTGCGATTACAATCAAGTTTGCTTGCTGTACCAGTTCTAAATCTTTTAACGGATGACCATTTAACTGTAAATCGGCATCTAAATCTAATAAAGGAATAACCACAAAATCACGCTCAAGAATCCCCGCATGAGGTACCGTCAAACGTTCATTATGTATTTGCTCTTGACCATAGATCAGTAAGTCTAGATCAAGGGTACGCTCGCCCCAACGACGTAAACGTACACGCCCTGCTTCTTGCTCAAAGTGTTGTAATTGATCCAATAAAGCTAGAGGCGCAAGTGTGGTATCCAGTTGAACAACCGAGTTTAAGAAATTGGGTTGATCTTGAGGTCCCATCGGTGGACTTTGATAGAGCTTGGAAACCTGTACGGGACCTAAAGTCGCGAGTTTCGCAACAGCTTCTTTTAAAATCTGTTGCGAATCACCTAAATTACTTCCAAGACCAATAAAAGTGCGAATTGTCATTGCGTTGGTCCAAATACCACTTGGCTCAAATCACGTTGAACACGCTTACGCTTGAGAATCGGATGATCTGCATGAATCTTATGCGGATCCATCGTTGCTTTTTCAGCGAATCGACTCGCAGATTCAGGTGCTCTCACGCGTTCTTTCTTAGCACGACGATTTCTTGGTTCTGGCTCATTGACTAAAGGTTCTATTTCAGTAACTTTAATGTCATCCGCATCAGCAACCTTGCGACGAGTTCTTGTGCGCTGACGATTGTACTGACGAATTGCCGCTTCTTTTTGATCAGCTGACATTTCTTGGTAGTTTTCCCACCAAACACCCATACCTTCAGTTTGGGTATCGCCAGATTTCTCACGAAGTAACAAGAAATCAAATCCAGCACGGAAGCGTGCATGCCCAGCCAAAGCTTCTATTTGCTGTGGTTTAGGATTCAATAAACGGGTTTGCATTTCCCAAACTTCACGAATAAAAGTTTCAGCAAAGCGTGGAATAATGGTACGGGTTGCTTGACGCTTCAACACATCGAGTCCAGCTTGAGCACGTGCTTCAGCAGGAACAATCCCTTTATTTAAATAAAAGTCACAGCGCTCTAGAAAGGGTTTCCATAGTAATACTGCATAAAAGAATGCAGGATTGATGGTTTTCCCAATTTGAATCCGTTGATCGGTATTTCGAGCCGCACGCTCTATAAATGCGGTGATATTCGGTGGAATTTCGGCAAATAACTGCTTCCATACACCAAAATCAATCAACATTGGTAACACACGTGTTAAGTGCCCCATGGTAAAGAGCTTTTGCGATTCATCATATAAGCGATGTGGCGAGACATCACGCAACAACTGCGTCATATCTGGATTAAATACATCGAGAATCGATTGATCAATTTGAAAATTCAGTTTTGCTGCAAAACGCAATGCTCGCAACATACGCACTGGATCCTCTTCAAAACGCTGCGCAGGTTCACCGAGGAAACGTAAGCTACGTGATTTAACATCCTCAACAGCACGGCAGAAATCCAGCACGACGCCTTGTCGAGGTTGATAATACAAAGTATTGATTGAGAAATCTCGACGCGCGAAATCCTGCTCAATCGTTCCCCAATTATTATCACGAAGAATCATACCAGATGCATTGGTGACTGCTTTTTTAGGGGGTGCACGGAACGTCGCAACTTCAATAAGCTCGCGACCAGAATAAACATGTGCTAATTCGAAACGTCGCCCAATAATACGGCAACGTCGACCAAAAACTTCTTTCACTTGAGCGGGTGTTGCATCCGTAACTGCATCAAAATCCTTCGGATTAAGACCTAACATCAAGTCACGAACACCACCGCCCACAATATATGCCTCATAACCTGCTTTAGTCAGGCTATCAATCACATCTAATATTGAGGAAGGAAGTTGAGTTGTGGATAAACCACATTTTGACGCACGCAAAGTTTGCAAAAGACACTGTCTCCTACGTCAGGACGTAAATAACAATTTGTCGCTAATCATAGCTCTAACACACACAAAGGGCAATTTATTCTGTTGAAGATTCAATAGATCGATGCGTTTAATGTGTGATTTCATAACAAAAGCGCTTTTAAAGCACCAGTCTTGCTTTATTCTTTTCAAGTAACTTTGGTCCTATTCCTTTTACATTCATCAGTTCATCCACCATTTTAAAACCACCATTCTTTTGACGATACTCGACAATAGCTTGCGCCTTTTTCTCCCCGACACCAGCTAAAGTTTGCAACTGCTGTAAGTTCGCCTGATTTAAACTAATTTTATCACCGCGAATATTTACAGAAGATGAAACTTGCTTGGTTGTTTGCTGCTGCGTAGGTCGTGATAGATAATAGTTATTGTTAGGCTGATTCGCCAATTGTTGATCACGTGTTTGCTGCTTCGCTTTCCATTTTTCATAGGATTGATCAAACTGCTGTGCATGAATACTCGGTACCAAACCCAAGCATAAAACCATGCACAAAAAAATATTATGTTTGCTGCTGAGTTGCGGCAAATTCATTGGATGTCCCCTGAAGTTTTAATTGTCGTTTTGCTTGCTCCCATAGTTCATCCATTTCTGCCAAACTCATTTCTTGCAAGTCTTTCTGTTGTCGTTGTGCCTGTTGTTCAATAAAAGCGAAACGATGTCTAAATTTATGAATCGTTGCCAACAGCGCTGTCTCACTCGACAGCCCAAGTTTACGTCCTACATTGATCAAAGAAAATAGACAGTCACCAAATTCTTCTTCTATTTCATTGGCTTTTTGATTTTTTATCGCTTGCTGTAACTCTGCCAACTCCTCATCCAATTTTTCATAGGCATCTTCTACCGTTTCAAAGTCAAAACCAAGTTGCGCCGCTTTGTGCTGGATTTCATGTGCCTGTACAAGTGCAGGTGCATGCTTAACCTCATCTAAACGCGACTGGGCTTTGCCCTGCTTCTCTTGCTGCTTGATTTTTTTCCATAATTCGCTGACTTGTTCAGGATTCAAATTTTGATATTTTTCTGACTGAAATACATGCGGATGGCGACGAATGAGTTTGCTACTGATCGCATCCACAACATCTTGAAAATTAAAAGCACCTTGTTCACTAAACATTTGTGATTGAAACACCACTTGCAGTAACAAGTCTCCGAGTTCATTGCGGATTTCATCTAAATCCCCCACTCGAATCGCAGCTTCAACCTCATAAGCCTCTTCAATGGCATAGCGCGTCAAACTGCTTGGTGTTTGTTGTTGATCCCATGGACATTTTTCTCGTAACTGTTGCATGATTTCTAATAACTTTTCCATGATGATCTCCCAAACCCAATACAGCCAAATTGTTGCAGCATAAAGCAGCTTATGCGTAATATACACCCACTCAAGAAATATCAATATAAAGGAAAGCCATGCAATATAGCGTTTTTATCACTGGGGCAGCGCAAGGAATCGGCGCGGAAATCGCTCGACTTTTTCATCAAAAAGGCTTCAAAGTCGGAATCTATGATATCAATGAACAACAGGCCCAAGCTTTAGCTCAAGAACTTGGGGAAAATGCTAAAGCGGGATATCTAGATGTGAGCAATGATCGCCAATGGCAAATCGCGCTACAAGAGTTTCAACACTGGGCAGGTGAACTGAATATTTTAATCAATAATGCTGGAATTTTATATTCTGGTGCGTTTGAACAAACTTCAATTCAATCACACCAGCGTACGATGGATATTAATATCAAAGGGGTTTTAAACGGCTGTTATACTGCTTTTCCATATCTTAAAAATGCCAGTTTTGCTCGCGTGATTAATCTCTCTTCAGCGTCTGCGATTTATGGTCAAGCTGATTTAGCATCCTATTCTGCCAGTAAATTTGCAGTGCGTGGCTTAACCGAGGCACTCGATGTAGAGTGGAAAAAATATAATATCCGAGTCTTGGATGTCATGCCTTTGTTTGTGCAAACCAATATGGTGAAAGACATGAATGCAGGGAGTATTCAAAATATTGGCGTGGATTTAACCCCTGCCGATGTTGCAAAGCAGGTCCTGTATTTAGCACAACAAAAAGATCACCTACTGCTCACAACACATACGCCTGTCGGAATTAAAACAAAACTCCTGTATCAACTATCTAGTATTAGTCCACAATTTCTAAATCGGCTCAGCAATTTATTATTATCTAGACAAAACAAACCATTTTAATCACATTATTAGACCTCTTTCATCATTAATTGCATCCTCCTTGTATTTCTCCATACTGGAGAAGTAAAATAGATTTATGAAGGAGGTTTATTATTTCAAATAAAATATAAAGAGGCTGAGTTTGATAATACCACCCCACATTTAGTTGAACTTTCACGTAAAATCAAAAAACACCAATAAAATCCAGAGAAAAAACAAACAATCATCATTAAAAAAAATAATAAACAAGTCAAAAAACTCAAGACAAAAACAAATTAAACAATATAAATCAATTGGATAAAACAAAAATTTTTTAAAAAGGATATAGTTAATAAAAATAAAATTAACTTTTATGACGCAGTAGACAGACAATTCTTTAAAAAAGTATTAAAAAATCGTGACATTTAAAAATATTTTAAATAGAATCCACCCGCCATACTCATCTTGGCCATTTAACCGAAAACTTTTAAAGTGTTTATAATATGAAAAAACTATTAGTTTTAACTGCTGCTGCAACCCTTTCTTTTTCTACTTTTGCAGCAACTGAGGGTAAACCTTTCTCTACAACTGAATTAAGAGCGATGGACTGCCCAACGCTTTCTGTTGAGCAAGCCAATGCAAAACGTGAACTCGCTGCCGCAGAAAAAAATATTGCCAACATTAATGCTAACGCTCAAGCACCAGGTAAAGCAATTAGCAAATGGGCTGGTGTTGCAGGCGGTGCATTAGCTGCATTTGGCGGTAACTCTGAGAAAACAGCGAAAGCAAGTCAAATTGCAAATAATATTGCAGGTGAAGACGATACTTCTGATGTGAACAATCTTTCTGTTCAAGAAGCAGTTAAAGCCAAGGCTCAAACCAATATTGATAATATTGCCACTTATCAAAAAAGCAAAAAATGCAAAATCTAATATAAATATTATGTTCAGATAAATCTGATCATTCATATTTATTGATCGCAAATATAATAAAACCCGCTTAAGCGGGTTTTATTATGATCCAACAATATTTAACTGCCTTGAACCAAACGTCTTGCACTAATAATCCCCGGTTGTTGCTCTAAACGAGCCAACAAACGAGAGAGTTGTGCTAAACCTTTGACTTCAATTAGCAACTTCATATTGGCAATACCATCTGACTCAGATATCGTATTGACCTGACGAATATTGATTTGATCAGAAAAAATCACTTGGGTTAAATCTTTAAGCAAACCACGACGATCATAAGCCTCAACCACGATCTGCACACTCTGACCGCGGGTCGGCTGCATTTCCCAATCCGCTTCTACTGCACGCTCAGGCTCTAGCCCTGTCATCCGTATATAATCCGTACAAGCGACCTTATGAATACTCACGCCACGATTTAAAGTGATGTAGCCGCCAATCGACTCGCCATGTACAGGTTGACAGCATTGAGCGATGTGTAATTCCACATTATCCAAACCATCAATCAATATCCCATGTGCAGACAAAGTATGACTAGCACGCGGATTTAATGCTGGCTTCAACACCAACTCAGGTTCATCTTGATCCAAATGCATCTGACGATTCACTTGGTTAATCAGCGCATGTAGACTAATGTCCCCACTGACCAATGCCACCAAAATGTCATCACCAGATTTCAGATTAAAATGAGATGAATAATCTTTTAAATCAATACTTTTAGGGTGAATCGCCAGCCGTGCAAGCTCCTTGTTCAGCAGCTCTCGACCCACTTCGATATTCTTACTACGATCTTGTTGTCTAAACCAGTGACGTAGCTTGTCTCGTGCGCGCGAAGTTTTGATATAACCTAAGGAATTCACCAACCAATCACGGTTTGGCTCTCGATCTTTCTTGGTTAAAATCTCAACCTGTTCACCCGTTTTTAAGGTATAGGTTAATGGCACATAACGCTGATTTACCCGTGCGGCATAGCATTTGTTCCCCACCTCGGTATGCACATGGTATGCAAAGTCAAGAACCGTTGAACCGCGTGCCAATTCTTTAATATCACCATCACGACTAAACACATAAATCTTTTCAAAATTCTCAAAATCTTGAATCTGATCTATACCACTTGACTCATCATCTTCGCCATGTGGTGTGGTTTCAGTACGTTCCTGATAATGCTCAAGTACTGCGCGCAATGAATGCAAGCGATCATTAAAAGAATGATCGGTATTTTTTGCACCTTCTTTATAGTTAAAGTGCGAGCAAACCCCGAGTTCGGCTTCTTCGTGCATCTCAAAAGTACGAATTTGCACTTCTAGAGATTTATTCTCTGCAATGACTGCCGTATGCAAAGAGCGATAACCATTGGCTTTCGGGTTGGTGACATAGTCATCAAACTGATTTGGAATATGCCGCCATAACTGATGCACAATCCCCAAGGCATGGTAACAATCGGGTACGCTTTTCAACAATACACGCACTGCGCGTATATCATAGAGCTGATCGAAGCTGAGATTTTTGCTTTTCATTTTTCGATAAATCGAATAAATGTGCTTCACTCGCCCTGTAATTTCAGCATCAATATCATATACAGCCAATTCAGTCTTGAGCTTGTCAATCACAAATTGAATATACTGCTCTCGCTCCAAACGTTTTTCATTTAGTAACGATGCAATTTCTTTATAACGTTCAGGCGCTAAATAACGAAAGGCAAGGTCTTCCAGCTCCCATTTCAGTTGCGCAATCCCTAAGCGATGTGCCAACGGAGAGTAAATGGTTAAGATTTCACGAGCGACACGTTCTTGGCGCTCTTTACTTGCATTGGCTAACTCACGCAACGCATAAGTACGTTCTGCAAGCTTGATTAAAACAACACGCACATCTTCTGTCACTGAGATGAGCATCTTGTATATGCCGTTTAAATGTTCACGCTGGTTATTATTAAAATGATCTTCTAGTCGCTTATTTTTTTCAATCAACTCAGACAGTTTACCCATCGCAAGCGTACCTTTGACGAGCGCCAATACTTGCTCGCCAAACTCACGCTGAATATCTTCTAGAGTGATTAAGCCCTCACGTACACTGCGATATAATACTGCCGCTGACAACGTATCTTCATCTACATGTAAATGCGCTAGAATATCTGCCATACCAATCCCAGTACTAAAGGTGTTGGTATGATGATTAACCGTAGTTTCTAACTCTTTTGCTAAGGTAAGCTCTGCAACTTTTTGTAGTTGTTTTAGCTCATCCCTATCCAAGATATCGCACACTCGATCTAGCCAAGAAACTAGACTACTTTGCGCTTCAGCGGCATGTTCTACAGTCGCTTCCTCAGACAATTCTTGGAATCGTCCAGGTAACTGTTCACGTACTGTGACCATACCATTCTCCTCTGGATATATAACTCATTTTCTAATCGTTTATCTCTTAGATTTTATCAAACTGATTTTTTTCAAATAAGGCAATAGATTCAACATGTTCAGTATGGGTAAACATATCCATCACTGCGGCTTTCCTAAGCCGATAACCATATTGCGCCAATACACCCGCATCCCTTGCCAGTGTTGAAGGATTACATGAAACATAAACGATTCTTTTTGCTCCAAAGTTCGGTACATATTGCATTACCTCAAATGCACCCGATCTAGGTGGATCAATCAATAATGCATCAAATCCTTGTTTTGCCCAAGAATGATGCGAAAAGTCTTTTGTTAAATCTTGTGAAAAAAACACAGCATGAGCCAAATCGTTTGCTTTCGCATTCTCTGTGGCCCGTTGTACCATTTCATCACTTGCTTCAACACCTACCACTTGACCCGACTCACCAACACAACGTGCTAAAGGCAGAGAGAAGTTACCTAACCCACAGAATAGATCAAGTACCCTTTCTCCTTGCTGTAATTCTAGCAATTCACATGCCAATTGAACCATTTTAGCATTTATAGCGCCATTTACCTGTGTAAAATCCAAAGGTGAAAATGCAAAGTTGACATCAAAATCTTCTAAACGGTAATGCAGGCGCATCGGCGCTCGTGGATCATCCACGCGATGGACACTGTCCGAACCTTTAGGTTGCAAATACAACTGCCATTGCTTGTCTAACGCAAATTGACGTAATTGGTTGACATCCGACACATTTAATTCATCTAAGTGACGAATTAACAATGCGACCTCGGTATCGCCCATCGCCAACTCAATATGACCAATCTGCGCTTTACCCGCTAAGTTTTCAAGTAGCGCTCTTAGCTCAGGTAGGGTGTCCGATAAGCTTTGTTCCAACACCGTACACTGCTGAATCGCAGTTAAATGATTACTATGATGTTCCCGAAAGCCCATCACTAAACGGTCTTGTCTTGCGATATAGCGAACACCAATCCTAGCACGACGTCGATAGTCAGCTTTAACCGAACGAATTGGATCGAGCCACTGTTCAGGCTGTAAACCAGCAAAGTGCTGTAGATGAGACTGCAACACATTTTGCTTCAGTCGAATCTGCTCATCAGGATGGATATGTTGTAAGCTACAGCCACCACACACCCCATAATGTGGACAAATCGGCTCTATTCTCTGTTCAGCAGCCTCACTCTCAAGCGTCAGCATTTCAGCCTCTTCTAGACGAGTGGTCTGATGGGTAATTCTTGCCTGAACAGTTTCACCGACCAAAGCATTACGAATAAAAACTTTTTTACCCTGCTTTTCTTTCGGATGGTCTGCATGCGTTCCATAATGTGCAATCCCTCGCCCCTCATGCGAAAAAGCTTCGACTTGAAAGGTATAAATGGGATTTTGGGCTGGACGCTGTTTCGCTTTATGTTTCAAAAGATGAACCTAATTTTGGGGCGCAACAGTGTGTGCGGTGAATACAGTATATTGCGATGTTCGCTGCCATACCTGTAAAAAATCTGATTGTTGCGTTTGCGTTTGTAAATATTCAACTGTTGACTGAATCATTTGCTGATGATCCTGTTGATTTAGCTGACCTTTTAATAGTAACCAACGCAAATACACCAGCCACGTATTTAAAACATCACCTTCACAATAACTGGTCAGTTTTAACCACTGCTCTGTACGAACATACTCAGGCACATGATAGCCAGACTCACCACGCTTACCAGGAAAACCAAGAAGACACGCAATATCATCCAGCTTTTGGAAATTACGACCATTAAACATCGCCATAACATCCATCAAATCAACATGACGATGATGATAACGGTTCTGGTAATTATTAAAGCGTTTTTGGTTATCAATTTCACCTTGATCAAATAAGCTCGGTGCCGTAAGTCCGTGATACATGGCTCGGAATAAGATCACAGGTAAATCAAACTGTGAACCATTCCAACTGACCAAAGTTGGCTGTTTCTTATCAAAAATAGATAAAAACTTAGTCAACATTTCCGCTTCAGAATTTTGTTCCCGACTAAATGAAAACAATCGGAAACCTTTTTCATCAATCCATAAACCTGAGATACATACGATTTCATGTAAAGGCAAACGCTGAAAGTCTATACCAGACTCTTGACGACGGATCTTGGTCAGTGCCTGTTCCACATCGGCTTCAGGTAAATCAAGGTGATAAAGATGAGCACCAGCTTTTAAATCAGTCAGTGTTTCAATATCAAAAACTAAAATCGGAAAACGTAAGCTCATCATTCAATACAATTCATTTAGGCTTGGTCTTCATCTTGCACTGAAAACAATCCAGTCGACAAGTAACGATCACCTCGGTCGCAGATAATACAAACAATCACGGCATCTGGATTCACTTCTGCGATTTTAAGCGACGCCCAAACGGCACCGCCCGAAGATGTACCTGCGCTAATGCCTTCCTTACGAGCCAGTTTACGCATGGTTCTTTCCGCTTCGATCTGCGGAATATCCATAATACGATCGACTCGACTAGCATCGTAAATGGTAGGTAAATATTCTTGTGGCCAACGGCGAATACCCGCAATGCTCGATCCATCCGAAGGTTGTAGACCAATAATTTGAATCTCAGGATTTTGTTCTTTTAAATATTTTGAGACACCCATAATCGTGCCTGTGGTTCCCATCGAACTGACAAAATGCGTGATTTTTCCAGCAGTTTGCTTCCAGATTTCAGGGCCTGTGCTGAGATAGTGTGCTTCTACATTATCAGGGTTGCCAAACTGATTGAGTACAAAGCCTTTGCCCTGTTCTTGCATTTGTAGCGCCAAGTCACGCGCGCCTTCCATGCCTTGTTGCTGTGTCACTTCAATTAACTCAGCCCCATACGCCGACATGGCATCTTTTCGTTCTTGGCTCATGTTGTTCGGCATGATCAACTTCATGTTATAGCCGCGCATCGCTGCGACCATCGCTAAAGCAATTCCAGTATTTCCACTGGTTGCTTCAATTAAAGTATCGCCCGGCTGAATTTGTCCACGCTTTTCTGCTTGGATAATCATATTGTATGCAGGACGATCTTTGACTGAGCCTGCTGGGTTATTGCCTTCTAATTTGGCTAATACCGTGGCTTGAGTATGACTTGCTAACCGCTGTAAACGCACTAAAGGAGTTTTACCAACATAACGATCTAGCAAATAGTCGTCGAGTAAAAATTCATTTGCTAAAAAATCAGTTTGCATGTTCGTCATGATCGACACCGATATCAATGTGGCGACTATTGTATGAAAAAAACAGAGAAACTGCACCTTTTCACGCTGCTTTTTATTGGCCGCTAAACGCTCACACGATGTAAAGCGTGCTAAGATATTTTGCAGAATGATAAATCTGCCCCAACTATGTCAAATTTCAATAAAGCCATCTCTAAACGTTTACGGCTCAATCATGCTTACGGACAACTGATTGCACTCATTTTCGTGCCAATCGCCATTTTGACAGCCGTGGGAATCATCTGGGTTTTATCAGAAACAACCAATGCCGCCAAACAACAACAAAACGCTGAAGCTTCCGCCATTTTGGCACGTTACCATCAGACCTCAACTGAGTTATTTCATCTGATACAAGAACATCCAGATCAGTACGATCGTGCTCAAAACCTGATGCAGAAGATGTTTGATGAAAAAAACTTACAACGTGCAGTGCTAATTGACAATAAAGGACAAACCTACTTAACCGTTGGCTATCAAAATAATCGCTTTTGGCCGAACTTCCCAAAAAATGGTCATTTTTTTGGACCTATCCCACATAATGACAATAATATTTACGGGGTAAGATTAGATAACAGCAACCCCAATTCAGTCTGGTTAATGATCGAGCTGAACAACCACTCACTTGAACTCGCCCGCTATAAGATTTTACTTTCATTGGTTGCCACAGGACTGCTGACACTCTTAATTTTATTATTTTGCTTAAATGTTTTTTCTCGTCGTTGGCTCGCCCCGTTATACGAGATCCGTATGCAAATGCAACGCCTCAATGCCGATACATTGGATCAGCATATTGTGGTCAACAGTACGGGGGAACTCCGTTTACTCCAACGAGACATCGCCAATGTGGTTAAGCGCTTGCATTTCAGTTTCTTAGAGTTAAAAGAACATACTGAGCAAACTGAGGAAGACTTACGCCGAACACTGGACACTTTAGAAGTTCAAAACATTACCTATCGTCAGGCACGTGACCAAGCCATTTCATCAAACCAATCGAAATCGGTCTTTCTTGCCAACATTAGCCACGAATTAAGAACACCACTGAATAGTATTGATGGTTTTATTCACTTATTGCTACGTCAGCAGAACTTAAGCAACGAACAGAATTTATACCTACAAACCATTCGTAAATCATCGGCGCACCTTCTAGCGCTCATCAACGACGTTCTTGATTTTTCTAAAATTGATGCTGGAAAATTAGAGCTTGAAACTGCGCCATTTGACTTAGAAGAAGCCATCTTTGATGTGATGGATATGCTGTCTCCTTTGGCTGCACAAAAACATATCAATATGGCATTTTATTATGCGGATAATATCCCACAACATGTGGTCGGTGATGCATTACGCTTTAAGCAAATCCTAACCAACCTCATTTCAAATGCGATTAAATTCACACCTGATGGTGAGATCATCGTTCGTGTGCGTATGGAAGATGATGATATTGGACAATGTCTATTACATTTTAGCGTTCAAGACAGTGGTATTGGTTTAAGCGGTACAGATCGCAAGAGATTGTTTGAGTCCTTCTCGCAAGGTGATGCATCTGTCACACGTCAATTTGGCGGTACAGGGCTAGGCTTAGCCATCTCCAAACAACTGGTGCATTTGATGCGAGGTCAAATCGGCTTTGAAGACAACCAAGAACGCGCACCGACTGAAAAAGGCTCAACGTTCTGGTTTACCGCTTCATTTAAAGTAGAAGAACAAGATGCAATAATCGAACATCCTCGATTTGACCATTTACAAGTGGTGTCTTATTTAGCGCACCCAGCAACGGCAAGTGTACTCCGTTTATATCTCGAAAATTATCATGTTGATCATATCGAAACACAGTCGATTTTAGATTTATTTAGTCGACTCAATCATCTCAATCAACAAGAAAATACGTGGCTCATTGTCGATTATAGTGGTGATACCGAGGCATTGCTCAAAGAAATTCGTCAACGTTATCATGGCAATCTCGCTGTTTACGGCTATCAGATGAATCTCGATCCGAACATGTTAAATGAGTACCGTGCTCGACCAATCTACCAACCTTTGAGCCGTCGTGAACTGATCCAACTGTTAGGCAATCAACCTATTTTTGAGCAAGAGCCAGAGGATTTTAATGGTCAAGGCCTACATATCTTAGCGGTGGATGACCATTTACCCAACCTGATCGTGCTTGAAGCCCTGTTAGGTGAACTAAATGTCACCACCACCAAAGCATTGAGTGGACAGAAAGCCATTGATATCATTCAAGAGCGCATTGAACAAAAATCGCCTCCTTTCGATCTGGTCTTTATGGATATCCAAATGCCTGTCATGTCGGGCATTGATACCACTCGTGCGATCCGCTCATTAGAGTCAACTTTAGATTCAGGTATGCAACTGCCGATCATTGCACTGACTGCACATGCGCTGGCAGATGAAAAACAAAAACTCCTCAAAGTTGGTATGAATGACTATGTCACCAAGCCGATTCAAATGGAGCAAATCATTCAAATATTGACGCAGTGGACCAAGAATAATTTTAGCGCTCAGCCTGTAACAAATGAAACCAAACGCCCAATAGAATCGCTTGACCCACAGATTTTAAATTGGCAACAAAGTATCCAATTGGCTGCCAATAAAGAAGATTTAGCTCAAGACTTATTACGCATGTTAGTCGATAGTTTTGATACCGAACTCACTGAAATGCAACAACTGATTGAGGTGGAAGACTTCCCACAACTTGAACACGTGCTCCACCGTCTTTATGGCGCAACGCGCTATGTTGGTACCCCAACCTTACAACGTGTTGCAGGTGAGTTTGAACAATTTGTTTCCACGCTACGTAAAGAACGTCGCAAAGCAGATGAAGGCTTTATTCAAGAAACAAACCATCGTTTTAATGAGCTAAACTTTGCAATTGAACAAGTCAGACAATCAGCAAATTTAATCTTAAATTTGAATGACAGCTAAGGTGACTGTTGTGTCATGTTTCATCTTAAAAACTCATGCTATGCTGCCGATCATCAAACACAATAAGAGTATGACAGATGGCCGTTTTACGCGTTGAAAAGAATAATGGCATTGCAACGGTTTACCTCAACCGCCCAGACAAACGCAATGCAATGAGTTTTGCGTTGTTAAAGGAACTTGTCGCAACTGCCAAAAAAATTGAAAAAGATCGTTCGATCCGTTGTGTCATTTTAACGGGTGAAGCACAGGTGTTTAGTGCAGGTATCGACTTGTCTGATCTAAACAACCCTAAAAATACTGTATTTGCGGCATGGGAACTGATCAAACCGGGACAAAGCCTCTTTCAAAAAGCGTTCTTAATTTGGCAAAACTTACCGATTCCAGTCATCGCGGCAATTGAAGGCTATTGTTTCGGCGCAGGTATGCAACTTGCACTCGCTGCCGACATTCGTATTGCCACGCCAGATACTCAAATGTCAATCATGGAAAGTCGTTGGGGGCTTGTGCCTGATATGGGCTTAACCCGTTCTTTAAAAGGTTTAATCGGCGTTGATTTAGCCAAAGAATTGACCCTGACAGCACGTATTTTTGATGCGCAATATGCCAAAGAAATCGGCTTGGTCACGCATTTGGACGCTGATCCATTAGCAAAGGCAAATCGCATTGCCCAAGAAATGCTACAACGTTCACCTGATGCATTAATGGCTGCCAAACGCGTATTAGATGCAATGCAACATCAACCTCAAAAAGCGTTACGTTTAGAAAAGCTGTGGCAGCTTAAACTGATTTTAGGTAAAAACAGCGCGCTTGCACGCAAGAAAGATAAGAACCCTGAAGTTGAGTTCTTGCCAAGACAATATAAATAAGCTGAATTTAATCTCAAACCTATCCCATTATTTATTATTGTGGGGCGACATGGATGTCGCCGTTGAGCTGCCTTTCGCTGCTTTCAAAGCGTTGCTTTGAAATTGCTCAGGACGTACCCTCTGTCCAACAAAGGGTTTTTGTTACTTTTCATCCGTGAAAAGTAAGGTCAACGCCAACGCAAAGACAATTCAATTCCTCGCACTTTATGAGGCTACGTGAATTTTAAAGCTTAATATGACATAGGCTACAAATGGCGTTTCCAAATATCATATTTGAGCGAAAAGTTTTAAATCAAAATCGTTAAGTTATTGAGTTTTTATATGCAAATCAATCCACAAACACCTATCGCTTTTTTAGGTATGGGCTTAATGGGTACACGCATGACAGCCCGACTCCTTCAAGCAGGCTACTCAGTTGCCGTTTGGAACCGCAGCCCACATGCTTGTGAAACACTCATTAAACAAGGTGCAACTGCTTTAGAACTCGATCAGATTGCAGACTATCCCGTTATTTTGACCTGCTTGGCGGATGACAAAGCAGTTCAAAGTGTTTTCATGAAAATTCAGTCTTACCTACAACCACAACAAATTATCGTTGATTTCTCTAGCTTATCGGTAGCAGCAACCCAAGAATTGGCTCGATCAGCTCAACAACAACAAGTCACATGGATCGACTCCCCTGTTTCGGGTGGAACGATGGGCGCAGAACAAGGCACACTGGTTATCTTTGCAGGTGGAAATGCTCAGACCATCGAACAACTGAACCCAATCTATCAAGTCCTATCGCAACGTGTAACCCGTATGGGCGATTCAGGAACAGGACAAGCCACAAAAATCTGTAATCAACTGATTGTTGCAGCCAATAGCACATTAATTGCTGAAGCCGTTGCGCTTGCCGACCAAGCTGGTGTGGATACGACGTTACTCGCTCCTGCACTTGCAGACGGTTTTGCTGATTCTAAACCTCTACAAATACTTGCTCCCCGTATGGCAACACACACCTTTGAACCAGTGCAGTGGAAAGTCCAAACCCTCTCTAAAGATTTAAACAATGCTTTACAACTTGCACAAAGCTTTAACCTACAGATACCTGTCGCACAAAAAGCTCTACTACAGTTACAAGCACACCAACAAAATGGCTTTGCTGAGAATGATTTAGCTACTATCATTCAACATATAGAACAATAATTAATGAATCATGGAGGTTAATATGAGTCATCTTGCCGTCAATTTATCGATGATTTTTACTGAAGTACCTTTAATCGAGCGCTTTGCTTTAGCACACGCACATGGTTTTCAGCATGTTGAAATTCAATTTCCCTATGAATTAGAAATTTTTGATATCCAAACCCAACTTGACCAATACAACCTCTCTTTGTGTCTCATTAATGCCCCTGCGGGAGACCTGATGCAAGGTGGTAATGGATTGGCAGGTGTTCCTGGATTAGAAACGACATTTTATCAAGCACTTGAACTTGCGATCAGCTATGCCAATGCATTGAATGTACCTCGCATAAACATACTCGCAGGCAAACAACCCTTAGATGCCGATTTATTGCCTTGCTTAAACACATTAGCAAGCAATCTTAAGCTCGCATGTCATATGCTCACTGAGCATGATATTGAACCTGTTTTTGAAATGATCAATGGCACAGATATGCCCCGTTTTTTAATACAGAATATCGCCCAAGCGCAAGAAATGCTTGAAGCAGTGAATCATCCTGCACTTAAAATGCAATACGATTGCTATCACATGGCGATGATGGGGGAAGATGTTTTAGCAGGTTTACAAGAGAACCTACATCACATTGGGCATATACAATTTGCTGATTGTCCGAGTCGCCATGAGCCTGATACTGGAAATATTCCTTATAAACAAATCTTTGACTGGTTGTTACAAAGTGATTATCAGGGGATAATTGCCGCCGAATACAGACCAGAAACACATTCAGATCAATCATTTGCATGGAAAAAGAAATATTTCTCTAATGATGTGAACACATAATCTGTTACGGCTAAAATTTGAATTTTTTTGTTAAAAACGGTATATTTGACAATGAGCAATTGTCAGGAAAATATACGCCCCATGAATTTAGAACCATCGCCCAGCGCTTCTAATTCTCACGACCTAAAAATCAAAACTTCAAGCACCGATGTACAGGCTTGTTTAAAAGTCGTACATGAAGCCCTTACTGATGTAAAAGCCAAAGATATTCTAGAACTAGATGTCAGTTCTATTAGCAATGTTGCTGATGCAATTGTAATTGCCAGCGGCACTTCAACCCGTCATGTTAAAGCCCTCGCGGATAATGTTGCTGATGAAGCACGTAAAGCAGGTTTTCGCCCAATCGGTGTCGAAGGTGAACGAGACGCTGAATGGATCTTAATTGACCTAGGTTTCGTCGTTGTACACGTCATGTTGCCTACTGCTCGTAAATTCTATGACCTTGAAAGTTTATGGCGCGCTCCTGAGTCTGTCGCATAAATATTTTAAGTAAAAAAGCGATCTTATATAGATCGCTTTTTTAATTTTTAAAGGTCAGATTTTCTTTTTATATCTTCACATTTTATTGCTCAATCGTGTCTTTTCTTCCCTCTCGAATAACTTCAAGCATTATGTCGGACATTTCTTTTCTCATTTTTTCTACCCTCCCACTTTTTAGCTCATCAATCAACTTTAGTTGCTCTTTACTTATATCTTTATAGTTGTCACCCGCCAAGTTTTTTATATCAAACGTCCCCATCAATTGCCGCTCTTCTTGTCTACACTCATAAAAAGCATATTCAACAATGGCTTTTTCATCTTTATTCATTTTTATCTGGGACTCAACTTTTTGCATTAAACAATTTGCATATTTTTCACTGGCCTCTTCAAGAGGCTCTGCTAAGACCATAGAAGAAAAAGAAAAACAGATAAATGAGATCACGAAAAATATTGTTCTTTTGATCACCCAAACCTCTTAAAATAATTTAAATATGTCCGTAGAACACTACCATCCTTAATATCTAATTAAAACAAAAAACGACCTAAGGCAGCCTTCTCAAATTTTCAACGACTAACTTCGCATCACCAAAGCTAAAATCAATCAATCCTACATAAATTTATTCACATCAAAAGAAAATCGCCTCTCCTCGCTTTAAAACTGACATGCTAAATTGTCAAATTTAACGTATTATAAAAATGCTTAAACACTCAATCTATAAAAAGTCATAACTGGAGTAAACAAAGTGAAGATTCTCATTACTGGTGCAAATACAGGTATTGGTTTTTCCACCGCTGAACAATTAGTTAAGCAAGGACAGCATGTCATCTTAGCCTGTCGCAACCCGCAAAAAGCCCAAGCTGCGCAGGACAAACTCCGTGCACTGGATCAAGGTCAAGTCGACTTAGTATCACTTGATTTAAATAGCCTCGAAAATACACGTAAAGCAGCAGACGAAATCGCCAATCGCTATGGCAGCCTAGATGTTCTAATTAACAACGCTGGACTATTTTCAAAGACCAAACAATTAACACAAAATGGTTTTGAGCAACAATTTGGTGTCAATTATCTTGGTCATTTTCTGCTGACGCACAAACTTATTCCAGTTTTACAGCAAGCACCCAAAGCTCGAATTATCCATCTCGCTTCAATTGCACATTGGGCTGGATCAATCAAACCTAATAAATTTCGTGCCGAGGGTTTCTACAACCCATTGTTCTATTATGGTCAGTCTAAACTTGCCAACTTACTATTCAGTAATGCATTAGCCGAACAGATGGCAGGTAGTACCATTAGCAACAACGCCCTACACCCTGGTGGTGTCGCTTCTGACATTTATCGCGATTTGCCGAAACCCATTTATGAAGTAATGAAAATTGGTTTAGTACCCACTTCTGTTCCAGCCAAACTCATTACTCAAATGGCAATAGGGAATGAATGGGAAAATCGCAATGGCGAGTATGTGAGTGCACATATGCCAGACTGGAAATCACCTCATGCTAAAAACCAACAGCTTGCACGTGATTTATATGCTCAATCTATGGATCTTGTAGAAAAGTATCTTTAATCAAAAAGTAGCAATCAAAAAAGCCACCCGAAGGTGGCTTTTACAATCTTGATTCAGGTCAGATTAGTGACCACCACCATTGATTGCTTTAGTCATGTCTTCAACCACTTTCTTCGCATCACCAAAGACCATCATGGTTTTTTCATTGTAGAACAAGTCATTATCTAGACCAGCATAACCTGTTGCCATAGAACGCTTGATCACCATAATCGTACGAGCTTTGTGTGCTTCAAGAATCGGCATACCGTAAATCGGTGATGTCGGATCATCTTTCGCCGCAGGGTTAACCACGTCATTTGCACCGATAACAAGAACAACATCAGTTGCAGGGAAGTCTGAGTTAATCTCATCCATCTCTAAGATGTCTTCATACGCAACATCAGCTTCAGCTAACAATACGTTCATGTGACCAGGCATACGACCAGCAACTGGGTGAATCGCAAAACGAACTTTTACACCTTGTTCTTTTAAGATTTCACACAACTCTTTAACTGCATTCTGTGCACGACCTTGCGCCATACCATAACCCGGTACGATCACAACGCTATCCGCATTTGACATCAAGAAGCCAGCATCATCAGCAGAACCAGAACGATAGTTACGTTGTACTTGCTCACCTTTGTCAACTGCAACTGCTGCGCCACCCATTGCACCACCAAATAATACATTGATGATAGAACGGTTCATCGCCTTACACATGATGTAAGAAAGAATCGCACCAGAAGAACCAACAAGTGAACCTGCAACGATCAACATATTGTTTTCAAGTGTGAAACCAATACCTGCTGCTGCCCAACCAGAGAATGAGTTCAGTAACGATACCACAACTGGCATATCACCACCGCCGACTGGTGCAATCCACATCCAACCAAATGCCAAAGCAAATGCAGTCATGATGTAGAACGCAGTCAAGCTATCTGTAGCGAAGTACACACCACCGAAAACTAACATCGTGATAAACAACAACGCTTGTAGTGGTTTTACCCATGCACCAGAGATAGTTTTCGCCCATTTCTTTGCTGCAAGTTTGCCGTAAGCAAATACAGATGCTGTAAAGGTAATCGCACCAATGAAACAGCCCACAAACAATTCAAAACGATAAGTACTGCTAAAGCCAGTAAATGCTGTATAGCCTTCAGCCAACATCGCTTCGTTCACAGAAGTCAATTGTGCTGCATCAAACTGACCAAAATGAGCCGCTTTTAATACAGTCGCAATCGCAATCAATACTGCTGCTAAACCGACCAATGAGTGCATCAATGCAACCATTTCAGGCATTTGTGTCATTGGTACTGCGCGCGCTTTGGTAATCCCGATCGCTGCACCAGCAACCATTGCCAAACCGATCATCCAAACCACTGGACCTTCAGCCACAAAGAATGTCGTTGCAACCGCGATTGCCATCGCAATCATACCGTAACGGCTACCCGCAATCGCAGTTTTAGGACCTGACAAACCACGTAAAGTTAAGATAAAGAGGACAGCACCAATCAGGTAGAACCAATCCGCATAGTCTCGAATAAATTCCATCACACGCCCTCTTTTTTCTTTTGCTTAGGTTTGAACATTTCAAGCATACGCGCCGTTACAGCGAAACCACCGAAAATGTTAATACTTGCAAGGAACACAGCGATTGCACCTAAAATGCTAATCGGGTTAATGGTCTCAAAATAAACCGAACCCTCAATCCCAATAAATGGCAAACCGACGGTTTGAATCATTGCGCCTACAACAATAATTGAAGACAATGCGTTTGTTACAGCCATCAATGGCGTATGTAACGCAGGCGTTACACCCCAAACAACGTAATAACCTACGAAGATGGCAAGGACGAAAATTGTAATCGTTTCAACCATGAGAACTCTCCTTAACCACGCTTGAGCAGTACTTGACCGCCATGTGTCACGAGTAACGCTTTTTGGATTTCATCTTCTTGATTGATCGCAAAGGCTTTGTCTTTGTCAAACAATGTTTCAAGGAAGTTAAATACGTTACGTGCATACAATGCAGATGCTTCAGTTGCAACTGTGCCCGGAATATTTGGGATACCCAAAATTTTCACGCCATTTTCAGTTGTTACTGTTTCGCCTTCTTTAGAACCTTCAACGTTTCCACCCGTTTCAACTGCCATATCTAAAATGACAGAACCCGGTTTCATTTTGGCAACGGTTTCAGCTTTAATTAAACGCGGCGCATTACGACCAGGAAGCAAAGCAGTTGTGATCACGATATCTGCATTTGATACCGCTTTATCCACAATCGCAGCTTGATCTTGAATGTATTGCTCACCCGGCATCCAACCATAACCATTCTTGGCAGCGTCGGCAGCTTTTTGCTTTTCTTCATCAGACATCGGTACGTCTAACCATTTACCACCTAAAGACTCAACTTGCTCTTTAGCGGTTGGACGTAAGTCGGTCGCTTCAACAATTGCACCCAAACGTTTTGCAGTCGCAATCGCTTGCAGACCAGCAACACCAACACCCATGATCACAACACGTGCTGGTTTTACAGTACCCGCAGCCGTCATTAACATTGGGAACATACGTTGATATTCAGCCGCAGCCAACAATACAGATTTATAACCCGCCAAGTTTGCTTGAGAAGAAAGTACATCCATATTTTGTGCACGTGAAAGTGTACGTGGAAGTAACTCTAAAGCAAAAGCAGACACTTGCTGAGCAGCAAATTGGTCTAATTCTGGATTTCGGTAAGGGTCAAACATTGCAATCACAGATGTATTCGCCGCAAGTTTTTGAATTTCGTTACCACTAGGGGCACGTACTTTCAAAATAATTTGACTACCTGTATATGCATCATCCGTAATGGCTGCGCCAACTTGTTCATAAGCACTGTCAATATACGCAGCTTTAACACCAGCGCCACGTTCAATAACAACGCTATGACCTGCGTTAATCAACTTCTTCACTGTCTCTGGTGTTGCAGCAACACGACTTTCACCGACGACAGTTTCGGTTGGGATTCCGATCTGCATGAGCGTTCCTCAAGCTAGTTTTTCTTAAGTAAACATCGCGAATCGCAATGTTTCCCCCAGGAGTATTCTTTGTAGAGACTTAGGATTTTAATGGAACTTTTTTAAAATTCCACCCAATATTTATTTAATAAATACCTATATTTTGAACTGATGATTCATATTAATGTTTCTAACTTGTATGATTGGTATGTTTGATTTTTATAATGCAAACCTACGCTTCGATACTCGTTAAAGATGATATGCCATTATCATCCACATAAATCTGCTCATATCTACACTTTGTATCGCATGCGTGATTGAATAGCAAAGCGATATCTATTGAAATAAATCTACAGCACAGCGTTCACTATAAATAAGCCTTGTTCAAATGCGTTACATATCAATGGCACTTGCGTCGGGTATCTACAGATTGACGACCTGAATCGGCATCATAAGCATGCGATTACGCGAGTGGATTGGCTTATTTAAACTTTTATTGTTTTTTTCGGCTACTTTTTATTAGCCCTGTTATTCACTTAAATTTAACCAAGCTTGAATGAATCGAAATTTCACTCCATTCAATGTAATGTTGGCGATTAAATAATAAGCACAATTAAAAAAGAAATGTAAAAACGTAGCTTGGCATTTTCTCAAGTGATATTTGTTTATTTTTTAGCAGCAAATTTCCGCATATTGCACAATATTGGTGCGATTTTTAATCAAATTAGCCTGTCGCATCATTTTTTTGATTGAGTAAAAATAAAATTTCCTGAAAATGAGCGCCCATTGCCTCTTTTGCTAAACAATCATCAGGATTCCGCAATGGACATTGCGCCAAAGATAGGCAGCCACAACCAATACATTGATCGAGCTGTTGACGTAATTGCAATAACATCATGATTTGCTGATCAAGTTGGCCCTGCCATTGCTGAGACATCGTTTGCCAGTCTTGTTTGCTGGCAATTTGTTGCTTAGGTAAAGAAGCAAAGGTCTCTTTAATTTGCCCCAAGCTAATCCCAACTTGTTGCGCTGCTTTAATAATTGCAATTCGCCGCAATATAGCGCGTTGATAACGGCGCTGGTTACCTGAAGTTCGTACGCTCCATATCAGTTCTTTTTCTTCATAAAAACGAATGGTTGCAACACTTACACCACTTCGCTTTGCAAGCTCACCAATCGTGAGCCAAGCCTGTAATTGTTCTTGTTCCAAAATATGCTTGACCTCTAGTTAACTTGAGCTTTGATACTAACATAACTCAGTTTTCCGAATGGTGTTTTCCAATGAATAATACAAATACGCAAGCATTTACCATAATCAATCCAAATGAGCTGTATGACCCACGTGCCAATGGGTATAGCCATGTCAGCATCGTACAACCCAATATGCGTACCATTCATATTGCAGGTCAAGGCGGTGAAAATAAAAATGGTGAACTGTCACAAGATTTTGACCAACAGGTACAACAAGTCTTTTATAATATCCAACATGCTTTAACTTCAGCTCAAGCCCAACTTCAAGATATTGCTGTTTTACGTATTCTGGTTGTCGATCACGATGCTGAGAAACTTCAAAAATTGACTCATATCATGCAGCGTTTGTGGAAAAATCATGTTTTCCCTGTTTGCACACTTATTCCTGTGCCCTGTTTAGCATTAAAAGACATGCAAATCGAAATTGAAGCAACTGCATATACCGCTTAGACCCGTTATAGAGAGAATTATGTCTGCCTCCCAAGATATTAGTCAAAATAAAGCCCTGCTCTGGTTTATGGCTGTGGCATGTGGTTTGTGTGCAGGTGCAAACTATTATAGTCAACCGTTGATCCATTCGATTCAGCAGTATTTTGCTGTGACGGAGGGTCAAGCTGCCCTCACCGTCACTTTTGCACAGGTTTCTTATGCCTTGGGCTTACTCTTTATTGTGCCGATGGGAGATGTGGTCAATAAAACCAAGTTCATCCCCTTATTAATGTGTTTTTGTGCGGTCGGTTTATTTATTAGTGCTTTTTCAGTGAATTTGCCGATGTTATGGCTTGGAACAGTCTTGGCTGGTTTATTCTCAGTTGCGGCACAAATCCTGATTCCACTGGCAACCATGACGGTACAACCTGAAAAAACGGGCGAAGTGGTTGGCTTCTTGATGAGTGGACTATTGGTCGGAATTTTACTATCGACCAGTTTAGCAGGGTTATTTTCCAATTTATTTCACTGGAAAATGATTTATGCGGTCAGTGGTGTATTGATGTTGATATTGGCCTATGCCCTAAAAAGCCGTTTACCGTATGTGATGCGGATGAAAATGAATTATGGGCAAGTGTTTGCATCGATGGCACAACTACTAAAACAAGAAAAACGCCTTTTATTACGTGCGCTTTCAGGTGGATTTGCTTTTGCTGCCGTCAGTATTTTATTTTCGACCATCGCCTTACTGTTGGCTTCCGCACATCAACTGTCTGATCTACTGATTGGCATGGTTGGATTGGTCGGCATCTTTGGCGCATTATCGACACAATATATCGGTAAATATGCTGATCGAGGCTATACCCAACAATTGACATGGATGGGTTGCGGATTATTTATCTTGAGTTGGATCTGCTTCTATTATGGTCAGACTTATTTATTCAGTTATATTCTTGGCTTCGCACTAATCCAATTGGCTTTAGCACTCGTTCACACCAGCAATCAAAGCATTATTTTCCGTTTACGCCCTGATGCCAAGTCACGTATCAATGCCATCTATATGACCACCTATTTTATTGGCGGCGCTTGCGGTTCTGCATTGGGAATTTTCTCATGGAATCATGGAGGCTGGAGCATGACCTGTTTGGTTGGTCTCAGTTTGGTTTTCGCTTGTATGTTCTTTAGTTTCTTGGATAAGCTGGTTTCATCCAAAACCATTTCAGCCTAAACGAAAAATGCCAAGAAGACTCATCTTCTTGGCATTTATATAAGGATAGCGTTTAAAGTCTTAAGTTATTCGGCTCGATCGCAACAATATCCTCTCGCGCCGCAATAAATTCAGGTCGGGGTTTAAGCCCACCCAATGGCTGCTGTAATTGATTGTCGATACTGTTATAGACAAAGAAAATATTACTGCGTGGGAATGGAGTAATGTTACTGTTTGAACCATGCATTAAATTGCAATCAAAGAACACAACACTACCCGCCAACCCTGTACACGAATGTATGCCGCCCATATCGGCCAAATAGCGCAATAAGCTACCATCGGGTACACCATACTCTTGCTTTTTGAGCGACTTTTTATAGTGCTCATCAGGGGTCTCACCCTGACAAGAAATATAGTGTTGATGTGAACCGGGGATCACCAAAAGTGGCCCGTTATGATCATCATTATCCGTCAGTAAAATCGAGCAACTTAAAGCACGCATTCTCGGCATGCCATCTTCACTATGCCAAGTCTCAAAATCTGAGTGCCAAAAAAACTCTTTGCCATGCAAACCCGGTTTATAGTTAATACGCGACTGATGTATATAAACATCACTTCCCAGTAATGATCGAGCAATGTTTAATACTCGTTCATCAGAGACTAGATTTTTAAATACATCATTTAAACGATGCACATTAAAAATCGAACGCACTTCTTGGCTTTCACGCTCAATAATCGCTTCAGGGCGTTGTTGAACGGCGAAATCTTGGCGCATTTGATGTAACTCATTCAGTAGATGTTGTACTTCATCTTGACTAAATAATTGATCAACTTGCAAAAAGCCATTTTTTGCATAATCCTGTTTTTGCTGTTCAGTTGCACCTTGAACCACATCTTGCTGATAAACCACTGGATCTGCACGCGAAATGATTGCAGCAGCATCACTTCTTCGAGTCAGGTAAGGGTTACTCATTTGCACGATTACACCTCCTCCTCAGTCTGTTTCATCATCTGTTCTGGTGTTGCATACACGCCATCTTTGTCATGCACTTCATTGCCTACCAAGGCAGGATTGAAAGTACAGACCAAAACCAAATCAGTGGTCGCACGTAGATAATGATTGTCATGTTTGTCTAAGGCATAGAGTGTTCCTGGCGTGATTTTAAAGACTTCTCCAGACGGAATCAGCTCAATCTCGCCCTCACCTTTGACGCAATACACCGCTTCTAAATGGTTCTTATACCAAATATGCGTTTCTGTACCTGCAAAAATGGTGGTTTCATGCATCGAAAAGCCCATACCATCTTCACGTAATAATAAACGGCGACTTGCCCACGTTTCTGTCTGCACATCACGATCAGTATTTAGAATATCTTGTAATTGACGTACGATCATGAAACAACTCCGTGTACTTTAACTGTCGATTTTACTTTCGCTTGAGGTAAATTGGCTTGGGTATAGACCTGAACCACATGTTCAATTGCCTGCTCTAACAGCTCAATCCCTTGTTCTAAGATTTCAGGTTCAATCGTCAATGGCGGTAGTAATTTCACCACTTCACCACGACTGCCAGAAGTCTCAATCACCAAACCAAGTTGGAAGGCTTGAGTTGTCACTTCATCGGCCCAGTCTGGGTTTTTAAATGCGATACCTTGCATCAAGCCACGACCACGATGGGTTAACTCTGCCGCTGGGAATTTCTTCACCATCTCTTGTAATCGACGGCTGACCAATTCGGACTTCTGCGCCAATTCCGTTTGGAAGCTTTGATCCGCCCAAAAGTGTTGAATTGCTTTAGTCGCGGTGACAAATGCTAAGTTATTGCCACGGAATGTGCCATTGTGCTGACCCGGACGCCAGATATCCAATTCTGGTTTAAACAAAACCAAAGACATAGGCAAACCAAAACCAGATAAAGACTTAGACAAAGTCACGATATCAGGTGTGATCTCCGCTGTTTCAAAGCTAAAGAAATGACCTGAACGTCCACAGCCTGCTTGAATATCATCGACAATTAATAGAATTTTGTGTTGTTTGCACAAAGCTGAAAGTCGCTTTAGCCAATCAATACTGGCTGAATTTAAGCCGCCTTCGCCTTGCACACACTCAACAATGATTGCGGCTGGTAGATCAATGCCACTGCTACGATCTGTCAAAAGCTTATTCAGCATCGCAATGGTATCGACATCTTCACCAAAATAGCCTGCATAGGCTGCATGATGAACATTACCCAAAGCCACACCCGCAGCTTCACGAAACTTTTGATTTCCTGTTAATGAAAGTGCGCCTAAGCTCACCCCATGAAAACCGTTGGTAAATGCAATAATATTGTGGCGCTTGGTGACATTACGCGCCAACTTGATTGCCGCTTCTACGGCATTGGTTCCTGTTGGACCAGTAAACTGCAACTTATAATTTAAAGTACGTGGCTTTAAAATATATTGCTCAAAGGTTTCTATAAAAGCCTTTTTCGCAGAGGTTGCCATATCCAAGCCATGCACAATGCCATCTTGCATCAGATAATCAATTGCAGCCTGTTTCAGCACGGGATGATTGTGCCCATAATTCAATGTGCCCGCACCCGCGAGAAAATCAATATAAGATCGATCGTTCTCATCCACCAAAACTGCATTTTTTGCAGTTTTGAATATGGTTGGAAAAGAATGGATATAACCTCGTACTTCAGACTCCAATCGACTGAAAATATTCATGAATAACTCCAAGTTAATTTTAAAAGGAATAAATCTCTTAAATACTGCTCAATTCCAATCCCAAAGACCGATGGTGTATAAGTCTTCTGGCTCATGCTGAGTATCGAATGGTTCGGGTTGTAAAGGCTGCAGCGCTTGCTTGGATAAAAACGGACTGACTTTACAATCAACATCAAAGCGAGAGGCAAAACTGCGGAAAAGATTTTGAGAGGCTTTATTGCTTGGAGAAATTGTTGTTTTTAAGAATTTTAATTGGCGGTTTTCTAAACATTGTTCTTTTACGTTATCAAGGAGTAAGGAGCCGATCCCATTTCCTTGCTCACTGGGCGAGACCGCGATTTGCCAGAGGAAGTACGTATCTGGATCTTCTGGACAAATATAGCCTGTCACCACACCCGAGATTTCACCTTTGTGGTTATAAGCCACAAAACAGGTATCGGTATGATGTTCAGCAAGTAATGCATATGCATAGAGTGAGTTGAGGTCCAAAGATGGACAGGACTGAATCAGCGCATGTACTTCACGTACATCTTTTGGTTTGAAATTACGAACACTGCATTGATTCAGCTGATGAATAATTGATTGTTTAGTCAAGCGAATTGACTGTCTTGATAAAGCTTCCACGCTATCTCCTTTTGTATTTCCGTAATCGGCATACTCAAGTTATAAGTGTGGTATCAGGATAGCATCTACGCATGTCATTGAATAACAATCACATTGATAATCTGTATTGCCCTATTTTCAACTGGATTTAATTTGGAACTTTTGCCTCAAGTAACTGGGCAAACCGCTCTAATGACACAATGAGATGCTGTCGCTCATCATTGGTCAAAGCTTGTAAAGCCAGTGAAAAACCTTCAGGTAACGCAGACGGTGATTGATCTAATAATTGTTCGCCTTTCGCGGTCAGGCTGACATGTACATGTCGACGGTCCTGTGTATCCCTTACACGCAAGACCAAACCTTTTTCCTCGAGACGATCAATAATTCCAACAACGGTACTCGGACTCACAAAAATTGCTTTGCCAATGACAGACATACTGCATGGGCCTATTTTTGCAACGGTCATCAGCGCAACGAGTTGCGGTGTCGTGATTTGGTGAAGTTGAGACAATCTTTTGGAATAAAGCTCCACACACTGCTCAATCCGCCGAACACTTTGTAAAACACGAACAGCATCATCCATCTCAATCACGCACAAAAAAAGCTAAACACACTATTGTAGTACGTTGTACATGATGTTGTCTGTATTTTAATAAAACATCACCGCGTTATTTCTTTACGCTTGACCCTAACGCCAAGTACATCTATTTCCCGATACCTTGAGTAGAAATCATTATAGGTAGTGAATATTTTTTCTTCAAATCAATTCATATCAAATAGTTTCAATAAGAATGATTTTCCCGTGAATCATTTTTAAATATATATATAAATCAAACTACTATAAATTATGTAATTTTGTGTAATCTATAAAATCCATATAAAGCCAAAACAATGCACAAAAAACAGCCATTCAAGATTCATGCCATGATTAATATTTTACGATTTTTTGTTGTTTTATCACGATGTATGACTCAGAGGAAATTGCTGAAGTTTCTCAACAAAATCTGCGGATTCAACTTCTAAAAAAATGACGATCTGAAATGTGATAGCTGATAACAACAAACACATTTTTAGATCGTCACTAAGATTTGAGATTTTACTGATTACGTTGATTGACACGCTTTGAAAGTTCTTCAGCGGACTCTTTGCGTTCAGAATAACGGTCGGTTAAATACTGACTTTGTCCACGCGTCAGCAATGTGAACTTATAAAGCTCCTCCATCACATCTACGATACGATCATAGTAAGATGAGGCTTTCATACGTCCATCTTCTTCAAACTCCAAAAATGCTTTAGGAATTGAAGACTGATTTGGAATCGTGATCATCCGCATCCAACGGCCCAAGATACGCATTTGATTGACACTATTAAATGACTGTGATCCGCCACTGACCTGCATCAAGGCCAAGGTTTTGCCTTGTGTTGCTCGGATCGCACCGCCAGCCAGTGGAATCCAGTCAATTTGTGATTTAAAGATCGAACTCATCGAACCATGACGCTCAGGCGAGCACCACACCATTCCCTCAGACCATGCCAACAGTTCATGCAACTCTTTTACTTTCGCATGCTCCATATCCGCATCTTCGGGTAAAGGCAGTCCTTTAGGATGAAAGATTTTCACCTCAGCACCTAAATACTGCAAAATACGACCTGCTTCCATCACCGCCAATCGACTATAAGAGCGTTCTCGATTAGAACCATATAACAATAAAATACGGGGTGGATGATCCAGCTTTAGCGCTTGAACCTGTTGAAATTCAGGTTTTGGCAGTAATTCAAGATCAATATTCGTTACATCAACATCTGATTTATTCATTTGGAAAATACTTCTTCTTTAACCACAATGATACGCTCACCAGCGCAATCAACACAGGCACTTCCACCAATGGACCAATGACCGTAGTAAATGCTACTGGAGAAGCTAAACCAAAGGTCGCAATCGCCACAGCCAAAGCTAACTCAAAGTTATTTCCAGCCGCCGTAAACGAAATCGCGGTTGTACGCGGGTAATTGTTCCCCATCCACTTACTCATAAAGAAGCTAATAAAGAACATCAGCACAAAATAAATCGTCAATGGAATCGCAATACGAATCACGTCCAAAGGCAAACTCACCACATCACTGCCTTTTAAGCTAAACATCGCCACAATCGTGAATAACAATGCCAACAAGCTTAGGGGGCTAATTTTGGGTAAGAATTTATCTTGATACCAATCCAAACCTCTAGATTTGACCAAAATCAATCGCGTCATAAAACCAAGGAAGAATGGAATACCTAAATAAACCAACACAGCATGGGTAATCGTCCAGAAATCGACATCAATCACCTGTCCTGCCACGCCAAAATATGGCGGCAACACCGTTAAGAATAACCACGCATAGGTACTAAAAAATAAGATTTGGAAAATACTATTGAATGCGACCAAGGCTGCGACGTATTGGTTATCACCACAAGCTAAACCATTCCAGACCAAGACCATCGCAATACAGCGCGCCAGTCCAATCAGAATTAAACCTGTCATGTATTCTGGATAGCTATGCAAAAAGATAATCGCCAATGCAAACATCAATATCGGTGCAATCAACCAGTTCTGTACCAATGACAAGATTAGCGTTTTCTTGTCTTTGAACACTTCAGGTAAAGTTGCATAGTCGACTTTTGCCAACGGCGGATACATCATCAAAATCAAACCGATCGCAATCGGGATATTGACTGAGTCAAAACTCATTCGCTCTAAAGCAACCGACGCTTGCGGAAAAAATACACCGATCGCAACACCCAACCCCATCGCCATGAAAATCCATAGCGTGAGGTTACGATCTAAAAAGGACAATCCTGATTTAGCCATGTTCTACCCAATTAATCGATATGTGAGATTTGATTGATTGCTGCAATCATTTCAGGACGTGCCATATTGGCCGCATCAAGTGCAAATAGCGCATCAAGGCGACGATTGATATGATCGACAGTCACTTGGAAAGCTTTGAGTTTTTCTTCTTTAGGTAAATCTAAATGCGAAGGATCGACCAAGCCCCAGTGCGCTTTGATCGCGCCACCGAGATACAACGGACATGCTTCTTGGGCCGCCGAATCACACACCGTAATCACTACATCAGCTTGGTACTGTTCACAATCATCAATGGTTTTGCTCCACAATCCCTCAGTAGAAAGATTTAAAGCTTGTAAGGTTTCGATCGTTAGTGGATGGACTTGTCCAGACGGCTTACTGCCTGCGCTATATGCCTTCCAACCCGCTGGTGCACGATCATTAAAAAGGACTTCTGACAAAATACTGCGGCAACTATTTCCAGTGCATAAAAAAAGAAATTTCATGATGTTTTACTCACAATAGCTCTGTGTAGGTAGAGCGGCTAATGTTGGGATATTGTTGGATTGCTGTGTGGTCAATACATTTAGAATGTCATGACACCAATTCGGTAACTGTGGATTTATGCTGTAATACACCCATTGGCTTTGGCGTCTGTCTTGTAATAATCCAGATGAACGCAATAAAGCGAGATGTCTTGAAATCTTGGGTTGACTGAGTTGTAACTTTTCAGTGAGATCACAAACACACAACTCTTTATTCTCTACAATTAAAGTGACGATATTGAGACGGGTTTCATCTGATAAGCATTTAAAAAAATTAACTTGATCCATATTGGCACCTTATTTGTTTATTTGAATATGCAGATAATGAGGGTTTGTTGACAATTCAGTGCTAAATTTTTTAATTTACCCGTTGTCCATTTTCATCGATCACTTGTTCACCATCTTCTTTAGTGAAAGCACCCTTTTGCGGCAATGGCAAAATATCCAAGACGATTTCAGAAGGACGGCTAAGACGAGTACCCAAGTCAGTCACAACAAAAGGACGGTTGATCAAAATTGGATGTTCAAGCATAAAGTGGATGAGCTGCTCATCTGTCCAATCCTCACGCTCCAGTGCCAAATCACGATATGGATCGACATTTTTACGGATCGCTTCCCTAACCGTTAAACCAGCATCATGAATGAGCTGAATCAGTTCCTCACGGGTGGGTGGTGTCACTAGATACTCAATCACAGTCGGTTCAATCCCTGTATTGCGGATTAAAGCCAAGGTATTTCTTGAAGTTCCACAAGCTGGGTTGTGAAAAATCTTCACGTCTAATGAAGTTGTCATTTGAATGAACTCTAGTTTGTATATGCTTATATCTTTATATACGAATTAGCATATATACTCAATATACATCTCGCTCTTTTTTCCTCTCTAAACAGCATAAGCTCTGAATCAAGAACAATATATCAAATAAAATTAAGTGCTTAAAAACAGAAACCACAACAATAAAGTTGTGGTTTTCTCTATATCACTATTACTTATTGGATATGATCACGCCATTTTACAGATTACGAATACAGTTGCTCATTACCCATTTAAATTGATTCAACGATGTCTACGTAGCGATAAATGCAGCCATCTTTTGGGTTTTCAAAAAGCAAATCAATGTTAGGTAAAAGAATATCGCCGTCCACTTCAATTTGCTCTATATATTTGAAAGAAAGATCTTCTCGATCATTTAATTCTTTAATTTTAGCAATAACTATCTTTTCAGAGTCAAATTGATTCTTAACTTTGATTTTTATATTTTTCATTAGAAACTCCAGTTCTACAGATTTAAAATACACAAATAAATGAAATTAAAATGATGTGATTGCAGAAAAAGCCAATGGCATAGCAAAGACAGTTAGAATACATGATGCACTACGTTGTAAATTACGCTGATTCAACCAAGTAATTTTGTTTGAAATTAAGACTGATCCAAAAGCAATCCATAAAAAAGCGATTGGTGTAATCAGTGTTAAAAAAGTTCCCATATGAATTATATATTGATGGAGGTTCAACCAAACCGTATGCGGGAAAATAGCTGAAGCAAACAACAGAGCTTTAGGGTTAAGTAAAGTTGCGACAAATAAAGCCTTTGAGGTAATTAATGGCTGGTTTAAATCCATCTTTTTGGTAGAAGTTATCCATAGTTTAATTGCTAAATAAATGATAAAAGCGGCGCTAAACAACTTTATGAAAGGTGGTAACCAAGGCATATAGTGAGAAACGGACTCAAGTAAAAACCCCCATGCAGTAATTGCAATAAAATAACCGAGTACCTCCGATGGAATTAATTTAAGTGAGCGTTTGATACCTACTTGGATTCCTGATGAAGCCAATAATGTATTCGTTGGACCTGGTGTAAGTAAGATCGTAATAATCAAACCAAAGAATAAAAATGTCACCATAGACAAATCCCTTTGATAAATTGTGCAAGCGAAATATGGCAAAATAGACAAAGGTTTGTCGATAAAATGGTTGTAACCAAAAATAATTAAAACTAAACTATTTTATATAAATCAACATCTTAAACCAAAAAAACACTTTGATTTAGCACAAATCAAATGTGTGACCAATATCACTTTTCATCGGGTCTTTTAGAGAATACAACTGTCTTTGAATCACACAAGATTCTGATTATTCAGAAAAATTTATTGTTGAAATTGAATAAAGCGTCGGAAAAAGCCCACACACCTTTCAAGCAGTTTAGACATGATTCATAAGCAAATGTACTACTTTTAGTTTTATGCTAATATTGCGCGCAAATTGCCGATTTGATCATTCAGCAAGATCAAATATAGGCTTCAGTTTTCGATCTCTTCTCCAGTCAAATGTATTGTATTCAATATTCAGCCTACAAATGTGCCATGTATTCCCTTTGCTTGATTGCAATCCTGTCGGCTATTTAACATTGAAACAAAGGTATGATTTTTAATGACGCCGAACCAAACCATTTGAATAGCCACATCCAAAGATGCAGCTAAAATAAGGTTGTTCTCATTCCGCTTAGGCTAATTTAAGCTACCATTCTAAGCGCCTGTTCAAGACCTCGTTGTTTAAGCCCTGCACCAAACCTTGCAGAGTCCAGACGATGATCGGTACTCATTGCACTGCGTTCATGATCTACAAACTCAGTGATTGAGCAAAGAAATCATAGACAGTATCTTCCTTCAAATGAGCCTAGATTTAGGCTATTTAGATTTCTTCTAATACCAAGGATTCCATCATCTGATCCTCTACGACGCGGCCACCCTTAATAGCTACAATTCTATCAACAGATGCAATTGTTTCTGGACGATGAGCAATAATAACTCTCGTCATGTTCAGTGATTTAATCATTGAATTAATTTCTTGTTCTTTCAAAACATCTAAATGGCTCGTAGCTTCATCTAAGAATAAAATTTTAGGTTTTCTATACAATGCTCTGGCTAATAAAACTCTCTGTTTCTGTCCACCTGACAGGATACTTCCCATATCTCCAACCAAAGTCTGATAACCCATCGGCATAGCTATGATTTCATCATGTATAGCAGCCATTTTTGCACACTGCTCTACCCACTCTTGATTAATACTATGATCAAAAAAGCTAATATTTTCAATAATTGATCCAGCAAACAATACATCATCTTGAGCAACAGAGGCAGTGAGATGTTTTAAGTTACTCTTCCCAAAATTCTTTATACTTTTTCCACCTATTCTTATATCACCATATTCTAACTTCAAATTTCCTAAAAATAAGTTCATCAAAGTCGTTTTTCCGCAGCCTGTAGCTCCAACAATCGCTACAGATTGCCCAGCAGGTATAGTTAGATTGACATGGTGAATAATCCAAGGCTCTTCTTCTGAATACCTAAACTTCAATGAGTTAACTTCAATCTCCGTTCCTATTTTTTGATCCCATGTTTCTGGATCGAATAAATAATTATCTGCTTGATCTTGATCTATCAGAACGATATCTGCTAGTCGTTCTCCGTGCAGACTTAGCATTTTAACTTCAACATATTTATCAATTAGAGAACTGATCCTGCTACCAAACTGGCTCTTATAGGCTATAAATGCCATTAAGATTCCGACAGTGAATTCACCTTCAATAACTAAACTTGCCCCTAACCAAAGAATAATTATATTCTGTAATCCAAATAGTATAGTGTTAACAAACCCAAACATTAATTGTAGCTTTTGAGATACTAAGCCAGCATTAATTTGATCAACAAATAAGGTTAACCATGTAGCCTGTCTAAGCTCCTGTTTTTCAAATTGTTTAATCGTTTTTATACCACGCATTGTTTCCATAAAATGCGTGTTCTGTTTCGCTGCATATACGATTTGATCTTCTGTCGCACGCCTTAATGGCGCATACCAAGCCCAACGAATAAGGGAATATAAAAAGATTGTAATAACAGCTATCCAAGCCAATTGTGCACTATAAAAGAACATCAGAACCAGTGTAAACACTGTCATCAATCCATCAAGAATAGCTGTCAAGAATGATGTAGTTAATGTTCTCTGAATTGCATCAATCGATGAAAATCTAGAGATAATATCTCCCAAATGGCGCTTTTGGAAAAAGCTTGTTGGCAAATTAACAAGATGTTGAAAAATATTAGCTTTCCACTGTACATTTAGGGTTGTGGCCATATGCATGACGATCCAAGACTGCATAAGACCAATGATGCTACTGAGTAGCATCAACAAACCAAAGCCAATAGCTAAAGTTGTCAAAAGATTTAAGTCAGCGGATACAATGGCATGATCTATCACCCATTGCATAAAGAATGGACTTATTAGTGAAAAGGCTTCCAAAGCCAATGCTAAAATAAGAATTTGACTTAGAGATTTCCATAATCCTCTAATTTCACCAAATAATTTGAAAATCTGAATGCTTGTTTTATCTTTCTTTTCTTCAAAATCAGAATCAGGCCAGAGTTCCAAAGCAACGCCTGTAAAGCTTAAAGATGCCTGTTTGTAACTTAGGAATCTCTCACCAAATGCAGGATCAATAATAGTAATTTTTGTTGCCGACACTTTTTTTAACACAACAAAATGATTAAGTTCCCAGTGCAAAATACAAGGTAATCGAAGTTTATTTAAATCATTTAGTTCTAGCTTAAGCGGTCGTGTTGTTAAATGTAGTTTGTTAGCAATTTTAATTAAGGTTGTTAGTGTCGCCCCTTTTTGAGATATGGAATATCTTTGTCTTAAGGTTAACAAATCAGAATCATAACCATAATGACCTGCTACTATTGCCAAGCAGGCGAGTCCACATTCGGAAGATTCTGTTTGTAAAATAACAGGAGTTTTTCTACCTATCCCTAAAGATAGATATTCGAGATGACGCATAAATTAAAATTTTCCTGTAATACTAAACAACGGTTCTAGTACCCATTCATATAGCTTGCGTGTTTCATGCATAATATCGCCATCAAGGGTCATTCCTGCTTGTAATGGCATATCTTGTCCATATGCTTTTACGACTTGTTTATCTAGCTTTGCTCGCACTAAATAGACTGGTTCATTATTTAATTGTTCTTGTGGTGAGATCACGCCTATTGTTTTCATATCTTGTCCAGCTGAAGCTGTTTTAGATATAGACAAAACATGTGCTTTAGCATGCCCAAATTTCTGATAAGGATACGCTTGATAACGCAATAGAACTTGATCTCCTTCTTTTACAAACCCTATTGCTCGACTAGGTACATATAACTGAGCAATAAGAGATGTATTTTCTGGCAGTATTGTTAATAAAGGTCTTGTTAAATCAACAAATTGACCAACCTCTGCATTGATAGTGCTTACGATTCCGTCTGCATTCGCTTGAACTGCTATGCTTTGTTGAGCTTGCATTTCAATAAGTTCTTGAGCATTACTAGATAGAAGACGTTCGTATTGCTCTACCTCATTACTTTGCTTATTCTGTAAACCATCTAAAACTATTTTCTGTTCATTAAACTGTTTTTCCAAAGTTACTTTGTCTCTTTGTAAAGATTCATACTGAGAAATTTGATCAAAATATTCAACTTTCCTAGCTTCAACCTCCTCATGAGATGCTGCATTTTGCTGTAAAGCTACTTCATAACGTTTTTGGTTATTTTTAGCTAAGCTCACACGATTTCTTTGATTAAGGAGTAAATTATTTACTCTTATTAAACTTTCATTTAATAAACTTATTTGATTCAAAACAGTTTGTTTTTCATTTTGATGGATAAGGTGTAGTCGCATAATTTCATTTCGAAGAGATTGCTCCTTCAGTTGTGTTTGTTTTGCTAAAGCTGCGGCAATATCACCATGCTCGGTATAATTTGTTGTAGAAATAACATACAGAATGTCACCCTTTTGAACTTTTTGACCTTCATAGATATTTTTCTTCACTATAGTGCCCTGTTGAGTGGCGTACACCTGTATCAAACCAGATAAAGGAGTTAACTGTCCTTTAACCGTGCTACGTTTGGTGTAGCTCCCCCAGATGGTGAAAGCGATGATCACCAATGTGATACATAAAGAAAAATATGTAAAAAAAGTAAAACTAAATGGACGTGAAAGAATAATATTTCCAGTCCATCTAGTTTGTTTTGCATCAAAAGCTTCTTTACGAAATAGATGGTTATTCATTTAGAATTCTATATTCACAAGCTCAATAACATCCTGTATCGCAAGCTGGAAAAGAAGCCTGTTAATTTTTTCTACTGGATGATCTACAAACTCTTTTGAAACTTGATCAACAGAAGAATATGGATTTTCATATAAATGCTTAATAAGCTTTAAACTCAATTCATCAACATTAACTTTATTCCCATTAATGATGACAAACCCTTTATCAAAGAAATAAAGCAAATTAACATTTAAACGAATCTTTTGACCTATATGTAATTTGTCAACTTTACCATTACCTAAGATGTCTAATGAAAACATAGATGGAACATGGTGATTCCCCAATTGATGCATCATAAAGCTTTCATAATAATCTTTATCTTTTAAAATTTCGGCAATCTCATGACTAATATTATCAATCATTTCTTTATCACATTCGAAATTAGTAAAATTTTGTCGACAAGCTAAAATATTTGGTGCAATTTGCTCGAGCCATTGAACATATTCAAAACCAGTTGGAGCAAAAGAAGCTACTGCTAAATGAAAAGTTTCACCATCTAAAGGCAAAGGATCGTGCCACCAACCACGCGGAATATATAAAATGTCACCAGCTTCTAGCGTAACATCCATATATACCTCTTCAGGCTCTTGAATATCTGAAAAATATTTTGTTTGCTGCATGTACAGTGGCAAATCAAAATTAGGTTTTTTTAGAATCCAACGTTTTTTGCCAAGTAATTGAACAGCATAAACATCTCTAGTATCCCAATGACTTTTATAAGAGGATTTTGAACTAAAAGCTGCATAACCACTTGTAATTGTATGAGCTTCTGCAAAGTTAGCTATCTGTTTACTAATATGATCTACAAATGGTTCATTCTTAATCCGATTGTAAACGAGCGTAGCTCCATTCCTTAAATACTCATATAAGGTTGATTTGATGCATCTATATTCTGTCGCCCCCAAATTATCATACGCCTCGACATATTCATCCTTATCGACCTCATAACCATTCATCAGTTTAAAGTCACGATGTGAGATATCACCTCGACTATATAATTCATTGATATTATTCCATGTAAAACCATCTGAATTTACTGCATTTTTAAAGAGATGAGGCTCTCTGTACATGAAATCTTTTTTGAAAGTTTCTTTATTAATATCAAAATCTAACAACATAACCACCTAACAGGAAAAAGCTTAATACATTAAAAACAATTTGTTTTTCTATTGATAACTTCAATTAGTAGTTCCCCCCATCTTTCCCATAATTAGTACCGTCATTACAATAGTTATTTCCAGATTTATCATCTTTCCCAGCGGCACCACCAATAGCATTACCTATTGCACCACCAACCACACCACCAACCACTTTTCCAGCACTGCCACCAACTTTTCCACCAACAACTACACCAAGGGCAGCTCCAGGCGGCCCCCCAACGGCCCCTCCTATTGCCCCTCCTGCAGCTGCTCCACCAATTTTCCCTCCAATCTCTCCAGCTTTTGCACCAATAACAGCACCAGTACCAGCAGCCCCTCCTTGAATAAGATCTCCTTTAACATCACCACCCGATACTAATTCAAGCTCTTGAATTGATAACTCTCTCATAACTCTTACCCTCAAATATTCGTTAACTTATAAACTAACCTGAATCGCGGATAAGAAATTAGCTTGAAAAAAAGGTGGCTGAAAACCATTAGGGAGTTACCACACAACCTATGCCTTCAGCCACCATGTT
>NZ_JAKZGG010000017.1:0-65078 GCF_022549455.1 Acinetobacter sp. NIPH 1852
TTTATCTGCATCACCGCCGATGGATGTGCATTCTACAGCATTTCCAACTCCACACAACCCCTTTTTTTAATTTATTGTGACGAGTGGGTGTTTTTTGAACTGATGAGTTACTTTTAATGCCTTTTCTTTGTAATTAAGAACTATTTTTAAACAATTAAGTCAAGTAGAATATGTTGATTGGTTCACACTTTTGGCTTTTTTGATTGAAGATACGGTCTGTTTTAAAAAAAACGCAATATTTATTGCTTGTAGTCTTATTTTCTACGAGCCAGTTTTCCTATGCCTCATCAAGTCATAACTTCTATGAGTTAGCTTTATCAATATTAAGTTATAGTAAATGGTCAAATACAACTCGCCCAACAATCTGCGTCATCGACAATTCTGAAGCAGCAGCTCAATTTCAAGTGAATATTCGACAGCTTGCATATGATTATCAAGTGCAACCGATCACCGTGAGAGACTTTGTAAAAACAGATTGCCATGTCGTGTACTTTTCTACGACATCCCCACAACAGCAGCATAATTTAATTCAATCACACCCTTCTCGCTCGTTACTGTCATTAAGCACCAACAATTCAGCTTGTGAGGTTGGGAGTATTTTTTGTTTATATAATAAAAAAACGTTTTCAACATTTAAGGTTAACTTGGATGCTTTGAGTGATTCCAAAGTTCATATTGATCCTCGAGTTTTACTCTTGGCAAAGAACACGGAGTAAACCGAGTGATTTCAAGTTTATACCAATCCACTTCTTTACATGCTTTATTCCGTAAATCCCAATTTACAATTTTTGCGATTACTTTTGTTATTTGCTCATTTACTTTTGCTACGATTTCTATGTTTACCATGGAAACTTACGCAAAACAGAATTTACAACTATTAAGCCAAACGGTGCTCGAGCGGATTCAACCAGCGGTTGTCTTTAAAGATAAAGGGACGATTGACCAAATCTTAGCTGACTACACAACGGGACATGCAATTCGTAGTATTCATGTCTACGATCCTCAAAAACAATTACTCGCCGAAAGTCACAAAACCATAGAACATACGTCTTTTCTACAAGATTTATTGGATAAATGGTTTTTACATGATCCAGTGCAGCTCAATATTATTCATCATAAAAAGCAAGTTGGTGAGTTGGTGCTCTATGGTAGTTCTGAAAATATTTTACATTTTCTAAAAACCATCATCATTGGTTTAGCAATTTCAATGCTTTTTATTGTGATTGCCTTATTGTGGTCAATCAATCTGACTTATCGTCAAATTATGCAAGCGATTAAACCATTGACACATATTGCTCAATTGGTGAGCGACCAAAAGGCTTACAATTTACGCTTCCCAAACAATCCGATTAGAGAGTTCCAAAATTTAAATACGGTATTTAACGAACTCTTAGAGGAAATTCAAATTTGGCATACACATTTACAGAAGGAGAATCGCCAGCTTTCATTCCAAGCACATCATGATCAACTCACTGGTCTACCGAACCGCAATTATTTCTATCAAGAATTGTTTAATATTTTTGAAAACCCGCAATACCGTCATAACTCTGCACTGTTATTTTTAGACAATAACAAGTTTAAAATTATTAATGATCAATATGGCCATTTAGCAGGAGATGCAGTTTTAGCCGAAATGGCTTTACGCTTGCAACAATCTGTTCGCCAAGAAGATTTTATTGCTCGCTTAGGTGGTGATGAATTTGCAATCATTTTGCATGCCATCCACCACGCTGACCATTTACAAGCCATTGCCGAAAATCTACTTGCAAGTTGCAAAGAACCATTAATTTTTAACGATCAAACGATTCATTTTGGCTTTAGTTTGGGAATCGCCTTTTCTCAGTTTGCTGAGAATCCTGAAGATTTGGTGATGCAAGCCGATCAAGCCATGTATAAAGCTAAAAACTTAAACCCTCATTGGTTTCTTTATAAACCAGAAATTTAGGATATGTTATGCGCACTCACACCCTTAAAATTTCATTTATTGCATTACTTTGCCTAACACTGGCTGGCTGTTTGAGTTTTGGGCCTTTAAAGTATCGTCAGGTCAAAATGTTAAAACAAGAAGGTTTCGTTTTAACAGACGAAGGCTGGAGTCTAGGTCTACCTGAACGTTTACTCTTTGATTTTAATCAAGCCGACATCAAACAAGAACATGCTAATGAGATTGCTCGCCTTGCGAAGCAATTAAATAAATACAATCTGCAAAAACTTAAAATTGTGGGTCATACTGATGATGTTGGTAATACAGAATATAATCAGAAACTTTCTGAGGAACGTGCTCAAAGCGTTTCGATGATCTTTCTGAATCAGGGCTTCAAGCAAAATAATTTAACAGTGATTGGTCGTGGCTCAAGTCAGCCTTATTTACCAAATACTTCAGAGGAAAACCGTGCCAGCAATCGTCGAGTCGCTGTGATCATTATTCCTTAGTTCTACGATCAACTCCATTTCAAAAAAGCCAACTCAATTGCAGTTGGCTTTTTTTATTTAAATCAATTCGATAATATCTATGGTTGGTGGAACTCTGAAACGGAATGGCACTCCGACCATTCCTGTGCCTACAGTCACAAAAACATCGGCATGTTCATGTGAGTAAAAACCTTTTTTATGCCCAAGGATAGATACTTTCTTCATAATATAACTAGTGATCCATGGCAACTCGATTTGCCCGCCATGAGTATGACCAGAAAGCATCAATGGCCGTATCGGCAACTCTGGGACCATATCAACGGTATCTGGATTATGCGATAAAATTAACCATGGTTTGTCCTGAGGCAAATCTGGCATAAAGCGCATATTCGCCTTACCTGCCCACAAGTCGCCAACACCAATCAAACGAAACTCTTCAAAATCAACAATCTTACTTTCAATATCAATGACATTGTTTTGTGCCAATGCTTCACTTAACAGACTTTGAATCGGCGGACCTGGATATTGTTCATCATGATTTCCAGGGACAGAGTAAACAGGCATTTTTAGCTTCTTCAGAACTTCAAGTTCTTGAACCAATCGATTTTCTGGCTCATAAGTCCAATCACCAGCCACCACCACCAAGTCTGGCTGTGCTTTATTCAGTTTTTTGACAATACTTTTTAATTGCCGCTCATGACCTGAAAACAATCCCACATGCATATCAGCAACCAATGCAACCTTGATGGGTTGCGTGAACTCACGTTTTGGATTTAAACGAAATTGATGGTATTTGACATGAATTTGATGTGGCTCAATAAAGCGAGCATAAACCAACAGACTACTGAGTATAAAAACGAAAGCAGCTTGATGTAAGTTGTAATATCCAGACCAACCCGCGTAAAGACTAAAAAACCAAAGCGGCACCAGTAAATAGGAGAGATAGAAAGCAAGTAAATGTACAAAAGCTTTGAAAGGATGAATCGTTTCTGTACGTGCTTGATGGATCCACGCCTCAATAAATGCCCAAAGCGCTAGAATTGCAAAAATAAGATAAAAACCAATAATAATAGGATCTGAATTCGACATTAACGTCCTCTTTCACTTTACTTTAGGGACATCCATCGCATCTTATATTTATCTTTTTCGATGAAATGGTATACTCAAGCCCAACATTTAATCAGTAACGATTATGGCGCAATTTTCTCATTTTAATCGCAAACATACAAAGATAAGCACAAGCGCTTACAATAAAAACATGCTTGCAATTTATTGCACCATTGTACTTACTGCTACAGGCTGTAGCACGCTACCTAAACATACCATCCAACCAGCGCCACAAGCCACATTACAAATTGATAGCTCACAGAGCTCATTAGCCCAAATCATTCGCCCCCTTCAACAACAGCATCCAGATCTCACAGGCTACCATGTTTTATTTGAACCATTAGAAGCCTTATCTGCACGTCTGAGTTTAATTGACAAAGCTGAGAAAAGTTTAGACCTACAATATTATATTTGGGACAATGATAAAGTCGGTGCGCTCGCCTTACATGCATTGATTGGTGCCGCAGATCGCGGTGTCAAAATAAGACTATTAATTGATGACAATAATGCAAAAAAGACCGAAGGGATTTTCCTCGCTTTGGCGCAACATCCGAACATTGAAGTCAAATTATTTAATCCCTATCGTTTCCGCAAATACCGTGCCGTTGATATGGTCTTGGACTTAAAGCGTATCAATCGACGGATGCATAACAAAAGTTTTATTGCAGATCATCAGATTGCACTGATCGGTGGGCGCAATATGACCAACCAATATTATAATGTCAGTGAAAATTATCAGTTTTCTGACGTAGATGTCATGTTATTTGGTACGGCGGTAAAAGATATTTCAGAATCTTTCGACGATTACTGGAAGCACGAATATGCCTATGATGTGCGAGAAGTTGTTAAGCAACGTTCACACCGCCTGAGTTATGAAAGCTTAAAACATCAGCTTGATGAACATTACAAACTGATCACAGTACAAAACTATTTAGACATCACCAATCACTCTCAAACCATTCATGCACTAATGAAGCAGGAGATTTCGCTTAATTGGGTCAAGGCAGAAGTCGTTAAAGACTCGCCTGACAAAATCAAGGCAAAAGCAAAAAAAGAAGAACATCTCAACTTCCAGTTACTCAATCATTTGGAACAGCCAGAAAAAAATATTGATTTAATTTCTGCTTATTTTGTACCAGAAAAAAAAGGCACAAAAATACTCACCGACTTGGCTCAAGATGGTATAGAGGTTAGAGTGCTCACCAATTCATTCAAAGCCAATGATGTTGCTGTTGTGCATGCTTTTTATGGAAAATATCGTCAGGAATTACTTGAAAATGGGGTGCAACTTTATGAGTTCCTACCTGCCATAGACAAAAGTGATCTGGATAAACGTACTGAAGAACTTGCTAAAAAAGCCAAAATCAGTATCAAAGGTTTAAGTCGTTCAAGTTTACATGCCAAGCTTATGGCTCTGGATGACAAACAAGTTTTTATTGGTTCTTTCAACTTTGATCCACGTTCTGCCTATTTAAATACAGAAATTGGGGTGTTGTTGAATAGTCCTGCCCTAGCAAAAGAAGTGCATGCCACCATGGACCAAAACTTAACTAAATATGCATATAAATTGGTCTTAGATGCTAACAACAAAATTACTTGGCATCGCCAAACTCCACAAGGACCTAAAATTTACACCAAAGAGCCTAAAATGAAATGGTGGCAAAAAGCAGGAATGAAAATAGTTTCATGGCTACCAATCGAAGGTTTTATGTAGTTTATTGATCTTGCGGAAGTGTTGTGAGCACTTTCTGTTGCAATTGTTTTAAACCTTCACGCATCCGCAGATCCACTTCTTTCGTCAGCGTTTCTACAGTATGTCCCTCTACAGGAATCGCGGGAAGCGTCAACAAATGTGCTGTCACTCTCGGCATTTCCAAAACACGTTGTACATGTTCCACAAAAGACATACTACCAATAAATGGCGCAACTAAATCTAGTTCCCCGTGTTGATTTTCATAGCAAATCACGCAGATTTGCACAGGTCGTTGTGCCTCTATTGCCGCCCCTAATAATCGCCCATGTACTTTTTTGACATTCCGACCATCGGTTGTGGTTGCTTCGGGGAAAAAGAGCACTGGAATGTCTTGTTTTAAAAACTCGGTAATCTGCTCTCGAATCCGCAGTGAATCACCTGAGCCACGCTTGATAAATAAAGTTCCGCCACCCTTGGCAATATTGCCCAGAATTGGCCATTTTTCCACTTCGGCTTTGGCCAAAAAGAAAACTCGAGCACCCGAACCCAGTACAGCAACATCTAACCATGAAATATGATTGCTCACCCATAACGCAGGTTCGCGCGGAATAACACCATGCACCTGTACATCAATATTAAAAACTTCACACAAACGGCGGCAGAAATATTGTACATAACGTGTATTTACGGGATTATTCGGATCTTTATATAAACCATGGCGATAAATAAGATAAAAGCCTTCACCAATGGTTTCTAAGCCTGAAGCCAACTTTCTACTATATAAATTAAATTTTGAGAATAAACTTAATGGTGAGTTGTCTTTTTCTACTGTTGCATCTTGAGTCATAAAATCATTAAAACCATAGAGTCAGTCAAAACTGAACATATATATATCGGATTGATCCAGTTATATCACGCCAATATCCACTTATAAAAGTTCGCTTGATAATAAAAACCGAATGTCAGCATAATTTTTTTCAATTTCAAATGATCTACCAGATCAATTATTGTAAGTTAATCGAATTTACAGATCAGCAGGTCATCAAATGAATCAATCCATCAAAACAACTGAGCAACAAAACACAATACCCTATGGCTATGCTTTAAAAATGATTTTGGGTTGGTCTATCTTATATATGGGAAGTCTTATTGCTTTTATTGAACTTATCTATCGCAATACAATATAAATCAACGAAGACTTTGCCCTTTGCTTTCAGTTTATCTTAGAATAGGACTTTAATGTCAAAGGTATGACAACAGCGTGGAATATTTAGAGCAACATCAAGGCGGTGAACGTGCAATTTTGGTGAGTGTATCTGTCCAATTGCTTGATGATCTTGATGGCGAAGAATTTCGGTTACTCGCTCAATCCGCAGGTGCTGACATCCTAGAACATATTTCTGTACAACGAAATAGACCCGATCCAAAATTCTTTATTGGTTCTGGCAAAGTCGATGAAATCGCAGAATTAGTCCAAAGCCTCGAAGCAGAATTAGTTATTTTTGACCATGCATTATCCCCTGCACAAGAACGCAATTTAGAACGCATCCTGAAATGCCGTGTCATTGACCGTACAGGCTTGATTTTGGATATCTTCGCATTACGTGCCCGTACTCATGAAGGTAAATTACAAGTTGAACTAGCTCAACTCAAACATTTATCGACCCGTCTGATTCGTGGTTTTACTGGCAATCTAGAACAACAAAAAGGTGGTATTGGTCTACGTGGTCCAGGCGAATCACAATTGGAAACCGACCGTCGACTCATTCGAGTCCGTATTACGCAGCTCAAAGATAAACTGGTTAAAGTACAACAAACCCGTTCACAAGGTCGTGCTGCACGTCAAAAAGCAGCAATCCCCACGATTTCTCTGGTGGGCTATACCAATGCAGGAAAATCAACTTTATTTAATATTTTAGCAAAAAGCGATGTCTATGCCGCAGACCAACTTTTCGCAACACTAGATCCGACTTTACGTCGTCTCGATTGGGATGGCATCGGTGCTGTTGTGATCGCAGATACCGTTGGATTTGTCAGAAATTTACAACATGATTTAGTTGAATCATTTAAAGCGACATTAGAAGAAACATTAGAAGCAACCTTACTGTTACATGTAATTGATAGTAGCAGCGCCAATATGTCTGAGCAGATCGAAGCTGTAGAATCTGTTCTGAAAGAAATTGGAGCAGACGCACCAATCTTGCATGTTTATAATAAAATTGACCTCAGCGGAGATACTGCAAAAATCCTCTATAAAGCGCCTGACCTTCCAGATCGTGTGTATTTGTCAGCTCATTCTGGTCAAGGATTAGAGTTACTCAGCCAAGCCGTACAACAATGCTTAATGGGACAATTACAACAATTCGATTTAGTTCTAAAACCTGCTTATGGCAAACTACGTACTCAGTTATATAGCCTCAACGTTATTCAGTCTGAATATCATGATGATCATGGTGATTTGCATTTATCAATCCGTATTGCGCCACAAAAATTGGAGCAACTGATTAAACAAGCACATTTGCCTTTAGACGAAATTTTAGGAAAGAAAGCATCCTTATTCCAGCGCACTTTGGAAGAGTTTGAGATACAGCATCCACCACTATAATTGCGATCAACCATCATTCAGATAGACGAGAGTAAGAGATCATATGAAAGAGATTGACTGGACAGCTTGGTTTTACACGATTTTATTAATTATTGTATTTCGTGAGGGTGCTGTCGCAATCACCAAGGTCTTTCATCATCCAGAATTAGGAAATCTCGTCGGACTGATTGCTTTACTGGCAACGTTATTGATTTGGAGAAAATATAGAAAAATTTCCAATCGTCTGATTGATACCAACAACAAGATCATGAAAGAAAGTGCCTTCGCATTCCTGCCTATTTGTGCGGGTTCATTGATTATGTTGGTTCATCTAGGTAAAGAAATTCCTGTATTTTTATTTATCTTAACCTTAAGTACGTTATTACCATTGTGGATTTACGCCAAAATGGCAAAACGCTGGTTATAGAGGTCCTATATATGTTTATGATTATTTACGGCTTCGTTATTACGCTTATTAGCTATCTCATCGCAAAACCACTCAATAAAAAAATCCCCCAGATTCCTTTAATTGTTTTCGCCATGTTTATTGTGATTGGATTATTGTTTATTTTAGGCGTGCCTTATCAACAATATATGAATAGCGTGAATAGCATCTTTAACCATCTACTTGGCTATGTCACCGTTGCCTTGGCGATTCCATTGGCAGCCATGCGCTATGATGATTTACCGATTAAATCCATGCTTGGAATTTTAGGCTTTGCAAGTATTAGTGCTGTAGCCTTACCAATGGGGCTTGCTTATTTACTACATATGTCTGAACCAACGATTATGGCGTTTGCTACACGCGCAGTGACTACTCCTATCGCACTGAATATTGCAACCCTATTACATGCTCCGTTGATGATGGTAACGCTGATCGTGATTTTATCTGGTGTTATTGGCGCAGCCTTTTCACCTTGGATCTTAAAACACATCAATGATGAACGTGCTTCTGGTTTGGCTTTAGGATTAGCGGCGCATGCCATCGGTACTGCTCAGGCGTGGCAACGAGGTCCAGTAACTGGGCGGTATGCAGCATTCGGGATGGCTGTTAATGGGGTGTTTACAGCCATTTGGCTACCAACCTTTATTTTATCTTTATCATAATTTTTGTCACAAATCTCATATTAATATTGAACTAGTTATTACAAATCACACATAATAGAACACTTGAACATTAAATGGATTTTTGATGATGGGGAAAAAATTAATAAGCGGTTTACTTTTATCTGTAATTAGCGGTTTTACTTTTGCAATCGATATTACAGGTATGTGGCAAAGTATCGATGACAAAACGGGTGCACCCAAAGCTTTAGTCGAAATTCGCCAAGAATCGAATGGAACCTATACGGGTAAAATTGTAAAACTTACACCTCGTATAGGCTATACACCAAAGGAAAAATGTATAGACTGTCCACCACCTTATACCGATAAACCAATCGTCGGATTGGATGTCGTTACAGGATTAAAGTATAGCGAAGGCTTAAACTATACCAATGGTCGTATTCTTGATCCGAATACAGGCAAAATTTATAGCATGAGAGCTAAACTGAATGCCAACGGCAAGCGCTTACACTTACGTGGTTATTTAGGTGTTTCCGCGTTAGGTCGCAATCAGATTTGGATTCGTGCCGATTAAAATCGGCCTCGTCCTGAAACAGAAAAGCCCTATTTTTTAATAGGGCTTTTCTTATGAGGGATTGTGAAGAAATTAACGTCCTTGTAGCTTGGCGTAATCTAAAAGCACATTCGCAGCCTCAGTCACAAAAACCTCTTCTTCTGGCAATGCTGGGCGTTGATGCGCTTTCATCTTGGCACGCGATTCAACTAGCGCATCAATTGACGCTTGATAGCTTTCCCAATTTGCATAAGGCTTTTGACCTGTTGCTAAACGACGTTGGTTTTCTGCATTTAATGTTTGTTGCTCTAAATCAATTAACTCTGCACGACGTTGGTTGATATCCAAAACAACTTTCTTCTGAGCAGAGGTTTTCTGAGCAATCGCTTTACGCGTTTCTAAGTATTTGAACTGAGAATCTGCTGCAACACGTTGAGCAGAAAATTCAGACAACTTCGCTACATAAGGCTGCACTGAACCTTCTCGTTTAAACGGTGCGGTTGGAATGGTATCCCATTTCAAAGCATTTTTCGCTTTACGCTCACCAAATTCTTCATTGTAAATATCAACCAGCTTAATGTCTGGAATCACCCCTTTATTCTGGGTACTGCCACCAGTAACACGATAAAACTTACGCTGTGTCAGTGTCGCTTGACCATAAGCCAATGAATCTAACTGAACCTGAGCCGTGCCTTTTCCTGTCGTCGTGCTACCAATCACGATGCCACGCTCATAATCTTGAATCGCCGCAGAATAAATCTCGCTCGCAGACGCAGAAGCCAAGTTGACGAGAACAGCTAACGGACCTGCATAAGCTTGTACGCCACCATCAGTGTCTTCAAAGACATTAACATTGCCATTGCCATCACGGATCTGCACCACAGGACCTGATTTGATTACTTGCCCCAACATACGGGCAACTTCTTCTAAAGACCCACCCGGATCGTTTCGTAGATCAATTAAGATCCCTTCAACTTTCTTCGCTTTCAGTTCTTCTAAGGCCTTGGCAGTATCGACAGAAACCGAACGGTATTCAGTGCCCGCACGACGTGAACGGTAATCAAAATAAAATGATGGAATCTCAATAACACCAAAGAGATGCTTTTTGCCATCGCGGGTGATTTCAACCGTACGTGAACGAACACCTGCATCTTCTTCTTGAATAATATCGCGAACCAAAGTGACATTACGTGCCTGACTCATTGCAGCACCTGTGCCTAACAAGCGCACCACAACTTTGGTTCCACGTTTACCACGAATTAACCCTACAATTTCTGAACTCGGCCAACCGATTACATCCACCATTTTCTCGCCATCTTGAGCAACCCCAATAATGCGATCTCCTGATTTCACTTGACCTGATTTACTTGCTGGACCACCTTCGACGATCGTTTCAATTCGTGTGTAATCTTCATTGCCACGCTCAGGGCGAATCGAAACACCGATCCCTTCTAAACGCAAAGTGGTTTGACGATTCAACTCCATCGCATCAATCGGTGGATAATAATTACTGTGCGGATCATAGGTCGCCAACATCGCATTCAATGTCTTTTCTAGCACATCATCACTTTTCACACGCCCCATTCGCTCTAACTGACGTGTATAGCGTTTAGTTAGGGTTTGAACAGGTGTTAAATCTTCTGGTCCAGTCAAATCTTGACCATTTGCAAGTGATGGATTCTCTTTCAATGCTTTTTGTTTGGCTTGCTCTTCTTCTTTGCTGATCGTTAAATTAATCAGTTGTGAAACCAGCATCTTTTGCCAGTGGGCTTGTTGTTCAGCTTTGGTATTAAAATAAGGTACTTTTTCACGATCGATATCCAGATAAACATCTTTCTGCTGCAAGTTTTGCGGCTTTTTCAATTCAGCCAACATAAACTCATAGAACTCTCTTAATCGCTCTCGATATTGCGCATGAATCGCAAAAGGACCTGTGAGGTTTCCAGCTTTAAGTGATCCACCAAAATTTGAACCATATTTATTCTTATAATCTTCAACTTCATTGCTTAAAAATAATGAATGATCTGGATCAAGGCTATCAAGATACATATCTAAAATACGTTTTGAAGTCGTCGCATCTAAACGCATATTGAGATAATGCTGACGATCAACCAGTGTTGCTAACTGACGCGCGACCAATGCTTGTTCTTGTGATGGCTTGATCACCGTTGAAACGGCAGACGCTTCTGTCGCCGCAATAGCCTCATTCATGGTATGAGAGAAAAATAAACCACCAGTCGCAATTGCAACTGCACACGCTATCATTTGAAGTTTCATAAAATTTTGGTGCTTCCTTGGATATGGCAATTATTACACGCTGATCATATCGATATGAACATATTTCATTCAGTATTTATCAGCCTGTAAACTCGTCGGTTGCTATAAATAACGTCTCAACGAGTATTTATCATCAATATCATGTAGTTTTATCATATTCTGTACTGACAAAATGTAGCAAATCATTGCACAATTTAGCTATCGTTTTTTTCATCAAAATTCAAACGGAATCCATATGATCGGCGCGTTGATGCTAGATATAGCTGGCACAGAACTTACTCAAGAAGATATTGAACTCTTACAAGCGCCACAAGTCGGTGGCATGATTTTATTTGGACGTAACATTGAATCCCCTCAGCAGGTTCGCGCTTTAACCGATCATATGCGTCAAGTCCGCCCTGACATTCTGATTGCAGTCGATCAGGAAGGTGGTCGCGTACAACGCTTAAGACAAGGGTTTACTTTACTACCTGCAATGGGTCGACTCGGTGAACACTATATCCACAATCCTCAACAGGCAATTGAACTGGCAGAACAATGCGGTTGGCTCATGGCGATTGAGGTTCTTGCGGTCGGTATTGATTTTAGTTTTGCGCCTGTTTTAGACCTGAATGATGTCAGTGATGTGATCGGTGATCGTGGTTTTGCTAAAAACATGCAAGATATCGTACCACTTGCAGATGCCTTTATGCGCGGCATGAAAAAAGCAGGCATGGCAACCACAGGCAAACACTTTCCTGGACATGGTTCAGTCAAAGCAGATTCGCATGTCGCAGCAGCAATTGATAGCCGTTCATATCAGGAAATCTATGATAAAGACATGCAGAGCTTTATTCAGTTGATGCCACAACTTGATGCGCTGATGCCAGCCCATGTGATTTATGATCAAGTTGATCCAAACCCAGCAGGCTTCTCACCATTTTGGTTGCAAAATGTTTTACGCCAACAACTTAAATATGATGGCGTTCTCTTCTCAGATGATTTAAGTATGCAAGCTGCGTGTGTGGCGGGTGGTGCTGATGCGCGTATCCAAGCAGCATTAAACGCTGGCTGTGATATGGGTTTGGTCTGCAATGATCGCGCTGCTGCTTGTACCGCATTAGACGGGATCCAAGCACTTGCTTTACCAAATCAACAGCGTTTGGAACGTATGCGTGGTAAAATCCCAAATATTCAGGTGGGCACAACACTGACATTAGATGAAAACTGGCAAACCGTCAGAAAAGCCATTGAAGAATTTAAGAATTCGTTTTAACTTTACTAAGATTTTTTAATCTTTTTATGAACATAATTGAATCTTGCCGAGTGCTCATCTGATTAAAGGATTTTGCCTTCGGCTCGACTTACTTTTCAGGGATGAAAAGTAAGCAAAAATATTTCGCAGCTTTAGTCGCTGCTCATAGGCTGTGGGTACATCCTGAGCAATTTCAAAGCAACGCTTTGAAAGCAGCGCAAGACCAGATCAACTGGCGGCATCCATGCCGTCCCACGATAGTAAATAACAAACCTAAAATCGGATTTTGTGGAAAAATCTCAATTTTAAAAAAAGATTAATTTTATATATCCAAATTAGGAAAAATAGAGTCTAGGACAGATGACACAACAACTTTCGAAACATCGCCACATTTCATTTACAGCGCACTATACGGGGTATATTTGGTATCAAATGGGGATTTCACATCCTGCATTCGCAACCGCAAAAGGAAAAACACTTGCAGCTTTAGTCCACCCAATTGAAAGTTGGGCGGAAAAATATGTCGGTGGCAGCATGCGTACCACCTTAAAACAACGGCACACCATGCTCGATACGCATTTAAAAGCATTGATTGAACAACATCCTCATTTACAAGTGCTCGAAATTGCGTGTGGCTTATCCCCTCGTGGTTGGTGGTTTAGACAACACTATCCAGATATCACCTTTCGCGAACTCGACCTACCAGACATGGCCGCAACAAAACAAGCTGCGCTACAACAGATTGAAACACATGCAGATGAAGTGCTTTCTGTAGATTTATTCACAGATGCTTTTGCAACAGCTTTTGAAACATTTGATCCGACCCGTCCACTGGTCATTATCAGCGAAGGATTGATTAACTATTTTGATAAACCGCTATTACAACAGCTCATCAAATCAATCGCTATCTATGGCAATGGCTTTAAAGAATTGCATTACTTAACTGATGTTTATCCTGAGCCAACTCAAAATAAACTTGCCACCATTATTTGGAATAGCAGCCGCTTACTAAAATGGATGTCACGCAGTGCTTTTAGTTTTCATTTTAAAACCGCGATTGAAGTTGAAAACTTTTTTAAAGAGGCAGGCTTTAAACAGGTTGAGGTACTACAACCCAAACAGTTTTTTGAACAAGTCACTTTAGAAAATAAACAACAACATTTAGGCGATCTCGTCTGGACGATTCAAGCACGTAATAAATAGCCCCAATAAAAAAGAGAAGTGACTATTATCTATTCACTTCTCTTTTTTTAAATCTGTTTGTAATGGTTAAATCAAACGCGTTTTTGGCGCTCGATAAAACGAGTTAAACGTTCAGCAACGTCAAAGCTACCGTGTTTAAACAAGATACGTAAACCTTGTTCAGTGATATCAAAAATTAAGCATTCAATTTTAAACTCACCTTCCTCATCAGCCAAATGCAAGGCTAAGTCACGGGGATGCTGACGAATAAAATCAAGCTGACCCAAGTCATCGACTTTCAAATACACACCAAAGAAAGTGATATCTACAATTTTAACAGCAGCTTCAGTCTCTAAATGACGATGTGTCAATTTTGAATCTGGTTGTAAAACAGCAATTCGCTCTTCACCACGACGCTCAATCTGTTCCATTTGCTCACGCGTCATCGAAATAATGCCATCAAGATGATCGATGGACTCACCTTTCAAAAATGAGGTAAACAAATTCATGGTTTCTTTACGGCGTTGCAACTGCGGTACGTGGTCTGCATTGGCAATCAAAGCAAATTGCATATCTTGGCACTGCAAAGCAAAATCTGCATTTTCATGTGGCAAAGTAAAGCTATCGTACTGCCCTGCTGCAACCAATGTTTTGCATTGTGGTACAGGTACATTACTTAAGCGCAATAAACGATTACAGTTAATTTCATAACGTTCACGCTCAGTGCTGCTGAAATCAGCCATTTGTCTAAAAAACAGACGCTTTGCTGTTGGTGACATACGGGTTTTATCAAGTTTGGCATGATTGACTAAATAGAGAATGACTGCTTGACCAAATTCTTCCATGCGATCTTCACGCATTAAATGCAATGATTCTTCGAGCAACATGCGCCAGCTTTTACGTGTCTTTTGCATCACGCCCATCAACACCATACGATCCATAAGCTCTGGGCGTTGATCAGCAAATGAAGATGCGATAACAGAACCTAATGACATCCCCATCATTGAAACTTTATCAATTCCAACGATATCGAGCCATTGCCCCAGCATTTTAGACAAATCTGGTAATTCGAGTATTGAAGCTGACGCACCTGTATCGACATTACGAATTTGTTGATTTGAGCCCATTGAAGGTAAGTCAATCAAGATAACAGGACCGCTCTCAAAGAGTTGCTCAACACAATACTTATAAGAGTTAAAGTTTTGAAATGCGCCCCCGACAATTACAATCGGCGTGTTGTGGATCGTTTTAGGATCTGCAATTGCCATATATTCAATTTTCCAACCATCAATCCACGTTGTACGCGCTGGTTGTTTAAAACTGTTTTTATTGTAGATGTCAAAAAAACCAAAGCCTGTGAAGCTATGATTTAAATCCGAGTCCATTTGGATAATGGAATTCATGTCCTTCCTCCATCCTTGTTTATTTTTCTGTTGCAAGCATGTCATTTTTAGCGACCCTGCCCTGCAAGTTAACAAATTTATAAAATTTGTATTACATTTATCCTATACTTTTTCATTCTATACAAATGCATGTTTTATACGCAATCATTTCCTTAACCACTTATCTTGTTTAGACCAATAATCTTTTGCAAAATATGTATTCAGATCCTGATATTCTGTATATTTATCGCATAAAAATAAAAAAAATTGCGCCAATTAACAATTTGTAATTTTTTTGAATTGTCAGTTCCGCCTATTCATTGTTCGGCATTTGACTGTTACTATCTTTATAAATACATGCAATCATCAAAATGCTATGCAAGACTCTATTCAAAACTATATGCAACAGGTAGGTACTCAAGCGCGCCAAGCGTCAAGTGTTTTAATGAGTGCACCAACTCATTTGAAAAATCATGCTTTGTCTGCAATTTATACCGCTTTAGAAAACAATCAAGCGCAAATTTTGGCAGCCAATCAGATTGACATGAATAACGGACGTCAACGCCAATTAGACAATGCGTTGCTTGATCGTTTAGAGCTGACCCCTGCACGTTTTAAAGGAATGCTACAAGGCTTAAAAGATGTAATCGGCCTCATTGACCCGATTGGGGAAATTACAGATCTCGCCTATCGTCCATCTGGTATTCAGTTGGGTAAAATGCGTGTTCCGCTTGGTGTCGTTGGGATGATTTATGAATCAAGACCCAATGTGACTCTTGAAGCTGCATCATTGGCATTAAAATCTGGTAATGCCATCATTTTACGTGGTGGATCAGAAGCATTGGAATCAAACAAAGCGATTGCTCTTGCGATCCAACATGGCCTACAAATATCTGGTTTGCCTGAACACGCCGTTCAAGTCATTGATACCCCTGATCGCGCAGCAGTCGGTTATTTAATCACAATGACTGAATTCGTCGATGTGATTATACCGCGTGGTGGAAAAAGCCTGATCGAACGTATCAGTCAAGAAGCACGTATTCCTGTGATTAAACATTTAGATGGTAACTGCCATGTTTTTGTTGAAGCTCAAGCCGATCTACAAAAAGCTTTGCCTATCGCACTGAATGCCAAAACGCATCGCTACGGTGTTTGTAATGCCATGGAAACGTTATTGGTAGATGAAGCAATCGCTGAGGAGTTTTTACCGCGTATCGCAGAACTCTATGCTGAGAAGCAAGTTGAACTGCGTGGATGCCCTGAAACACAACGCATTTTGGGTATATCGGTTAAAACAGCGACTGAGGAAGATTGGTATACAGAATACTTAGGTCCAATCCTTGCAATTAAAGTTGTAACCGGGATGAATGAGGCGATTGAGCATATCAATAAGTACGGCTCTCATCATACCGATGCGATTATTACGGAAAACTTTAGTCTGGCACGTGAGTTCTTGGCACGAGTTGATTCAAGTTCTGTAATGATCAATGCTTCAACGCGTTTTGCTGATGGTTTTGAATATGGATTAGGTGCGGAAATCGGCATTTCTACCGATAAGATCCATGCGCGTGGCCCAGTTGGTTTAGAGGGCTTAACTTCTCAGAAATGGATCGTTTTTGGAGATGGCCAAATCCGCCAATAACCTAAACTATCTCATTTAAACCCCGACACGATAAAGCGCATTAAATTGATCTTTATCGTGTTTTTATATATTTTCATACAAAAATACGGCGAAAACCAACAGATTAATCAAAAGAACCTGTTATTTACAAACTATACTAAATAATAAGTTGATTTATAAAACAGTTGTATAGGCTAAAGTCTATTTTGCCCATGCAACACCACATGCTAAAACATAGCGCTTGTTACTGCTTATAAAACGCAGTCAAATCAAGCTCTCATCATAAAATTAGAATTTGTTAGGTGGTCAAACGTGGCGATATCTGTACTGGTAATAAACTGTGGTTCATCATCTATTAAATATGCGCTTATCTCAGAACGCCGCGAAGATCGCATTTATGGTCTAGCAGAAAACTTGGGCGCAGCTGATGCTCGGATTAAAGGTATCACTCTTGGTGGTGAAGCACTTGAACTCTCGATTCCGTATGCTGATCATGCCAAAGCTTTAGAAACCCTGCTCGCACGTTTATCCAACTACAATCCTCAAGCCATTGGGCATCGTGTGGTACATGGTGGCAATATGACCCATGCTGAGCAATTAACCCAACAAACGATTGATCGCATTCGTGACGCAATTCCACTTGCACCTTTGCACAATCCCGCAAATTTGATTGGGATTGAGGCAACCATGGCGTTATTTCCACAACTCCCTCAAGTGGCTGTCTTTGATACGGCATTCCATCAAACTATGCCTGAACGCGCCTATCGTTATGCCTTACCACAATTTTTATATGATCAGCACCAAGTTCGTCGTTATGGCTTCCATGGTACTAGTCATGCTTATGTGACAGAACGCGCCAGTGAGTTAGCAGGTCAGAAGAACCAAGGCGGTTGGCTCAGTGCCCACTTAGGCAATGGCAGCTCGACCTGTGCGGTTTGGAATGGACAGAGCCTTGACACTTCGATGGGCATGACCCCACTTGAAGGTGTCGTGATGGGTACCCGTAGTGGTGATGTTGATCCAAGCTTACCTTTATTTTTATCCAATAATTTAGGCTGGGATATTCAAAAAATTGACAGCATGCTCAATAAAGACAGTGGCTTACTCGGTTTGTCAGGGCTCTCCAATGACATGCGTACGTTGGTTGAAGCATCTGAAAATGGACATGAAGGTGCAACACTCGCTATAGAAGTCTTCTGCTATCGACTCGCAAAATCTTTATCGGCACTGAGTTGTGCCCTTCCTCGCTTAGATGGTTTAATCTTTACGGGTGGGATTGGTGAAAATTCTACCGATGTGCGTGAAAAGACTTTAGGGTATTTATCACACTTTGGTCTGCAATTTAGTCAAGAGAAAAATAATAGCTTAGCGCGAGGTAGCGAAGGCCGTATCGACCAAGGTACAGGTCCACAAATCTGGGTTATTCCAACGGATGAAGAAGGTCGTATTGCCAAAGAAACGCGCCAAGTGCTTGAACAAACTGTTTAACCTACTCAATAAAAAATTAAGGTCATTATGAATACGATTTTACTTATTCCCACAGGTGAAGGTGTTGGTTTAACCTCTGCTTGTTTAGGCATGATTTACGCACTGGACTGTAAAGGGATCAATGCGGGTTTCTTAAAACCATTTTCTCAAATCGCAGATGTAACCGTTGATCGCACCACAACTTTATATCGTCATTTATTCCAGCATCATGCTGTAGAGCCGATAACCTATGATCGTTTAACCCAACTCATCGCACTCGGTGAAACAGATGAGTTGTTGGAAGAAGCCGTTGCACTGCATCGCCAAATTGCGGCTGATCATGATGTGATTATTGTGGAAGGTCTTGTGCCAAATGGACAAGATCACTTCGCCATCGAAGTCAATGCCGCATTAGCACAAGCATTTGATGCTCAAGTGGTGTTGGTCAGTACCGCAGATTTAGCTGATCCGCGCAAAACGGCAGAACGAATAGATGCCCACTTACGTCAATTCGGCGGCGCAGCATCGACACGAACAACGGGCGTATTATTTATGCGTACCAAAGGACTGCCTGAAAGCACAGCAGCAATCCCAGTGACCCTTGATCCAAGTTTACGCTTAGATCAAAAAATAGCTGATTTTTCCTTAGAACTTCAACACTACAATCGTTTTATCGGCACAGAAGCATTGCCGATTATCGGCTTAGTTCCTTTTAGTAACATTCTCAGCGTGCCACGAAGTTTAGATATTGCTGAAATCGTCAACGGCACATGGTTACATCAAGGTGACGCCAAACATCGCCGCATACTGCATACCAGTTTAATTGCGTCCAACATTGAATCTGAATTACACAAATTTGTAGCAGGCGAGCTTATTATTAGCGCGTCGCAACGTACCGATACTTTGCTTGCTGCAAGCCTTGCTAGTAGTAACGGCACACCATTGGCGGGTTTAGTGCTCACCGAGAAATCTCCACCCTCCGAAAATGTATTAGAATTCTGTCAAAGTGCGATTAAACAAGGTTTACCTGTTTTACATACCCCACTTACGACATTGGAGGCACTGAAAAAGCTCAGCCGTTTTGGTAATGAAATTCCAATTGATGATACCGAACGAGCGGAACAAGTCACCCGATTTGTTTCCAGTCATATTGATAGCCAATGGCTTGATCAACATACGCAACATAATTTGCATCCACGCTTATCTCCTTCCGCATTCCGTTACGAATTAGTGCAAAAATCCATTGCAGCCAAAAAACGTATTGTTTTACCTGAAGGTGACGAACCTCGCACCGTCCAAGCAGCTGCCATTTGTCAGGCACGTGGCATTGCACAGTGTGTGTTATTGGCCAAACCAGAATCGGTGGCAGAAGTTGCGAAAGCCCGCGGAATTCAACTTCCTGAAGATTTGCAGATCATTGACCCAGATAGTATCCGCGAACAATATATCGAACCAATGGTCGAGTTACGTAAAGGAAAATTGGATGCACTCCAAGCGATCGCCCAACTCCAAGACACAGTTGTACTCGGCACGATGATGTTGGCATTGGATGAAGTGGATGGGTTGGTTTCAGGTGCGATTCATACCACGGCGAATACGGTTCGCCCTGCATTTCAACTCATTAAAGCAGCACCGAACTACTCATTGGTATCTTCCATCTTCTTTATGCTGTTACCTGATGAAGTCTTTGTTTATGGTGACTGTGCGATCAATCCCGACCCAACGGCAGAACAACTGGCTGAAATTGCGATTCAATCTGCCGACTCTGCCAAAGCGTTTGGGATTGATCCAAGAATTGCCATGATTAGCTATTCAACAGGAACTTCTGGTACAGGTGCCGATGTAGATAAAGTCCGTCAAGCCACCGAAATAGCGCAACAACGTCGACCAGACTTACTGATTGATGGACCTCTACAATATGATGCTGCTTCAGTTGAAAGTGTGGGCCGTCAAAAAGCGCCTGATTCACAAGTGGCAGGGCGTGCCAATGTGTTTATTTTCCCTGATTTAAATACAGGTAATACCACCTATAAAGCAGTGCAACGTGCTGCCAATGTGGTCAGTGTCGGTCCAATGTTGCAGGGCTTGAATAAACCAGTCAATGACTTATCTCGTGGTGCATTAGTTGATGATATTGTGTTTACAATTGCGTTAACGGCGATTCAAGCGGTGCAGGATGAAGCTTAGTCAAGGAGTATAATAAACTTGACACAATGCTCCTTTGCAAAAAGTTTTTATATTGTCCAATTTTCTGCAATTCTGAATAGTATTGCTTCGCGCTGTATACATTTAGCCCTTGCATGGTGGGTTCTTTCAATAACCCACCATGCAACCGCATTTGCTGTCTTTGTTGCTATAGGCACAGCAGCAGATATCTTAGCGCGTGGATTATTCGGATCACTCGGTGATACCTATAATAAAAAACGACTGATTTCTTTGTGTTATTGGATGAGTCTAATCTCGGCAATCGTCATCGCATTCCTTGCGACCATGCAGATATATTTGGCAATTGTACTTTTTATTTGCCAGATTTTAGGTGGTTTAGCCATTGGTATTCGTGAACCATTGCAAAGCAGTATTGTTTCATTTCAAGTTAGCAAAGAACAACTTTCCAGTGCGATTCAATGGCGATCAGCAGCAATGACGATTGTAACTTTTTGCTCACCCATGATTGGCACAGGATTAATTTCCCTCATCGGCGCGCACAATACGATTTGGTGTAGTGTGGGACTGATTATTCTATCCATCATCTTATTGAATTTCGCCAAATACTCAAATGTCGCTTCAGAAGAAAATTCCATCCCCAAACGTCCTAAATGGTACAGCGGGTTTTCTGCAATCAAACAACTCCCACCTGAAATCAGTTTAATTAAAATCACTTTCTTCATAAATTTCGGGCTATTTCCTTTTTTCAGCGTGGTTCTACCCGCTTACTTTTATCAAAATTACAGTAAAAGTCCGTGGTTATTTGGAATAGCTGAAACATTTTTTGCAATCGGCATGTTTCTTGGTGCAACAAAAATTGGCACACTCGCCAACTCTTTCTTTGGTCGAGCAACAACCACGTATTCTGGGTATTTAGCTTTAAGCCTAGGCATTTTTATATCTGCACTGATGTGCCAAGTTTTATCCGTTTTTCACTTCGGCTATTTTAGCGTGATGTGTTTTGGTATGTGCCTAGCGGGTTGTGGGTTAATGGTCGCCGTCACCAATACTGGTTTTATGCGCAGCGCAGCAGTACCACATCATTTTCTTAATAGAATCAGTGCATCATCGACATTTGGTACAGGTGTCGCAAACCCGCTAGGTGTTGTGGTTTCAGGTATTTTCATCACTGCTTTTGGTATATATGCGACATTGATTTTACTCAGCCTCATTCTAGTTATCGCATCATTACTCTCCTTTCTGAGCGTAAATCTCCGTCAGGTATTATCTTTACCTGATAATGAAATTCATGGTGCTTATTCGCGTATCTACCCGAAGGCATTTTCTAAAGATATCAGTATGACTTAGATCAATGATATTGCGTTAACGGCGATTCAAGCAGAATAACACCACCAAACCCAAATTACCGCTTTGATTAAAACAGCTATTTATCTCAATAAATAGCTGTTTTAATCTAGATAAACCGCGCCAACCAAACCGTATGTCCTGCACACTCGGGATCTTCCGCTACCATCCTGATCACTTCAAATCCATGTCTTTCCAATAAAGCACGATATTCATCAGCGGCTAAACTGGCATGGTACAACGGCTCGCCAAACATCTCGCCGATTGCCTCTCCATGTGCAGGTCCACTGGTAAACATTAAAACTGTTCCCGTACTGGCATGATGCGCAAAAGATGCAAACATGTTTCTTTGATCATCGTGTGTGAGATGAAAAAAACTATCCCAAGCCAAAATCCCCTGAAACTTATGATCAACGTTAAAATGACGAAAATCTTGCTGTATCCATCGTTGCTCAGGAAAATTTGATTGTGCCATTTCAATCATTGCATCTGAGGCATCTACCCCTGTGATCTGATGCCCATGTTCAATCAAGTATGCCGCGATGGGTTTGGCAGAGCCGCAACCCAAATCCAAAAGATGAGAATTGACTGGAATCAAAGCAAGAAATTGATCTAGCCATGTTTTTTCATATAAATGGTTGCCTCGATGCTCCGTCCAAGCACGGCCATGTTTTTTATAAATATTAATAATGTTTTTTGCCAAATCTGCTTGCATCACTACACTCCCGTTCAGCCTGAGCTAAGCCTGCTTTGAAGTAGGCAACACGCTTGTCCGTGGGCCTTTAATAAAGAAAATCGCATTGCCACATAGAATCAAAATCACGCCAATCACGGCATTGATATGCCATTGATAACCTTCCCATATTGTTGATATGACCATAGCCACCAAAGGAAATAGCAATGTACTATATGCTGCCTTTCCTGCACCAATACGTCCAATCAAATAAAAGTAAGCCGTAAATCCAATCACAGAACCAAACACTGCTAAATAGAGTAAAGCTGTGATTGCGCTCAATTGCATACTTGGGAAGAAGTTATCTTGCTTAAAGCCCGAAATCAATGCCATTAATATCGCACCATAGAGCATGCCATAAGCATTGGTGGTGAAGATATCCAAACCCTGCTTTTGATGTCGAGTACTGATCATATTCCCCAGAGAGAAACCATAAGTGCCTAATACACACAACCCAATCCCCATCAGGGTATTACGATTTAAGTCAGCTCCAATCACATCATGCCAAAATAGAGCAATGATGCCGAGCAAGCCCAACAAAGCAGCGGGATAAAAACGTGCTGAAACCTGTTGAGCAAAGAACAGTTTTGCGTTGATTACATTAAAGATCATCGCCATAGAAAAAATAACAGCTTCTAAACCACTGCTAATATATTGAACCGCGTAATAAAAGCAAACGAAATTCAAGCCAAAAACGCATAAGCCTTGTAGTAAACAGAACAAGTGATCTGTACGATTTAGCTTTTGCAGTTTTCTACTCAAGATGACAAAAACAAATAATATCATCGCAGAAATAAAGAAACGCCAAAACACGGCAACATTGGCTGCGATGCCACTTTGCTGTTGTAAGCTAATCGCAATCCATGTTGTACCCCAGATCATCACAACCGAAGCATATAACAGCGCATTCATATTTTCTAAACCCAAAATCATTTGCACTATTTTGCTTGGTCTTAGATCACGATAGCTTGCATCATCTTGCGTTCACTATCACCAACTTGCGGTTTTCTATTTCTTCTCTTGCATCGATAACAATTATGTATTAAAAATCGCTACACTAGTCACATATCTAAAGCTTTGAGTAGAAGATGAAATATCAGATTCTAGATCAATTACAACAATATAAAGCCCAATTACTCGACTCGGTAGAGTTGGGTTCAGGCATGCAATTGGCAATGTGGCAAAACAACCAAGATCGTGTCAATGTCTGTAGTAACCATCACACTTTAAGTATGTATATTCAAGGCGGCTATCAGAGTTATCAGAAGACCGCTCAAGGTTGGCACAATGGCGGCGGGCCAGATCGTATGTGCCTCATGCCACAAGATTTTGACTCAACATGGGATCTGCGTGATTCACTCACATTTGTGCATCTTTATTATACTCAACAGCATTTACAACGCGTGGCTGAACAAGTCTGGGATCGTGAGCCGAGTCAAATCACGCTCAACCCACAAGTGTTTGTATCTGACCCACACATCTCGATGATTTACCGACACTTCCTACTTAACGGGGCATGGGGTAATCACGAAAACCATTTACAAATGAGCACCGCAACCACGCTATTACTCAACCATCTCATTAAAAATTATAGCCACACACAATGGCAAGTACCTGTGGTAAAAGGAGGCTTATCACCATATGTGCTAAAGCAACTTTTAGAATGGATCGATCAGCATTTATATCTCAGCCTCACACTGTCTGATTTGGCGCAACAAACGCAACTCAGTGAATATCATTTTGCACATATGTTTAAACAATCCATGCAGATGCCACCGCATCAATATGTGATGCAACGTCGCCTAGAACTGGCGCATCAAGCCCTACAGACCACCCGCTTAAATCTCACCGAAATTTCTGCGCAATATGGCTTTAGTTCAAGTAGTCATTTTAGTAATCGCTTTAAGAAATATTTCGGCTACTCACCTTCTCAAATGAGAATCAAATCAGGTTAATTTATTTTACCAATTAACGACTTTTAGGCTACTTTAGCCACTTTGTGTTTCTTGCATAGACAGGTAAGTAAAGAATTTATCAAAAAGTCGAATATTCAGCCCCTTCGACCTTTAGCCAAATGCACGCTAAAACTCCCACAATGCAGACTTTTTGTCATATAATTTAGCCCGCCAGCTAATCGCCCGCTCAAGAGAAATTTGATATGACAACGATCATCAAACAAGATGACTTGATTACATCAATCAAGGATGCCCTACAGTTTATTTCTTACTATCACCCACAAGACTTCATCCAAGCGATGAGCCGTGCTTATGATCGTGAAGAAAACCAAGCTGCAAAAGATGCAATTGCCCAGATCCTCATCAACTCACGTATGTGTGCTGAAGGCCATCGACCAATCTGTCAAGATACAGGGATTGTCAATGTTTTCCTTGAAGTGGGTTTAGATGTTAAATTTGATTTAAGCATAAGCTTAGATGATGCGATCAATGAAGGTGTACGCCAAGGTTACTTAGAGAACTCAAACGTTCTCCGTGCCTCTGTTTTGGCTGATCCTGCTTTTGGTCGTAAGAATACTAAAGACAACACCCCTGCTGTGATCCACTACAAACTCGTACCGGGTAACAAAGTGGATATTACCGTTGCTGCGAAAGGTGGCGGTTCAGAAAACAAATCAAAACTCGCAATGCTCAACCCATCTGATTCAATCGTAGATTGGGTACTTAAAACCGTCCCAACCATGGGTGCAGGCTGGTGTCCACCGGGTATGCTCGGTATCGGTATCGGTGGTACTGCTGAAAAAGCCATGATGCTTGCAAAAGAAGCGCTCATGGAAGAAATCAACATGGACGAATTACTTCGTCGTGGTCCACAAAACAAGATGGAAGAACTCCGCATTGAGATCTTCGAGAAAGTGAATGCACTTGGTATTGGTGCACAAGGTCTTGGTGGTTTGACCACAGTTCTTGATATTAAAATCAAAGACTATCCATGCCACGCTGCAGGTAAGCCAGTCGGTATGATTCCGAACTGTGCGGCAACACGTCACGCGCACTTCCAACTTGATGGTACTGGTGTTGCACATATCCAAGCACCGAAACTTGAAGACTATCCTGCTGTCACTTGGGATTCTTCAAAATCAACACGTGTAAATCTGGATACCATTACCCAAGAAGAGATGAATGCTTGGAAGCCAGGCGATACTTTATTGTTAAACGGTACGATTTATACAGGTCGTGATGCTGCCCACAAGCGCATGGTTGACATGTTGAACAATGGTGAAGAGCTGCCTGTTGATTTAAAAGGTAAGTTTATTTACTACGTGGGTCCAGTCGATCCAGTGGGTGATGAAGTGGTTGGTCCTGCTGGTCCGACAACTGCAACCCGTATGGACAAGTTTACCCGTCAAGTGCTAGAAGCAACTGGCTTATTCGGTATGATCGGAAAAGCGGACCGTGGTCCAGCTGCGATTGAAGCGATCAAAGACAATCAAGCAACTTACTTGATGGCCGTTGGTGGTGCAGCGTATCTCGTATCGAAAGCGGTACGTGAAGCTGAAGTGGTTGCATTTGCTGACTTGGGTATGGAAGCGATCTATAAGTTTGTGGTTGAAGATATGCCTGTTTCTGTCGCCGTTGATGTGAATGGTACATCGATCCACGCGACTGCACCAAAAATCTGGCAAGCAAAAATTGGAAAAATCCCAGTGGTTGATGCTGCACAAGCTTAAGCCACCATGTATAACCATTAAATATAAGTGGTATTCACTTTATAGGCATTGAGGTCATCCTCAATGCCTTTTTTAATGTTTGATATTTGAAAATACGACAAAAACTCCATTACACTGCTTAAACATCAAAAAAGGAGAACTCTCAATATTATGCTTTATCAAAGATTTTTACTTTTATCTTCACTTGCTATTTGCTCTAGCAGCTATGCTCATACTGAACCTGACTTACAGCAACAAATAAACAGCCTAAAACAACAACTTGCTGCACTCGAAACCAAACTACACCAACAACAAACCAAAGCATTAGACGAACAAGCTGAGACCACTCGCACTGAAGCAAAAAAAAGTAAAGTCGATGTTGGCGGTGCAGTTCGTGCCAATTTAGGCATTAACTCATACGAAAAAGGTAACAAAGACCGTCATGGCGATTTTGACTTCGATATGATCGCACTCAAATTTAATGGCAATGTCGATGACATTCTACTCGGTGCAGAACTGCGTTTTTATGACTACATGACAACCGTCAAATATGCTTGGCTAGGTTATGAGTTCATGCCTAATTGGGAAATTAAAGCTGGGATCACACCTGTCCGCTTTGGTAATCAACCTTATAATTCTCATAGCTACTATTTCAGTCCAAACTATTATATTGGCTTAGAAGATGACTTTGACCTTGGAATCCTCGTTTCACGCCAAATGAAAGATAATTGGCGACTCGATTTAGGTTTTTATAAAAATGATGAATTAGGGGGCGTTGACGGTTATGTCGATGATCGCAGTAAACGCTACTCATATGATGTTGTTGGCATAAGGGCTAAAGGTGAAGATATTTATGCCGAACCAACGCAAAAAATTGGTGAATACAATACGCTTTCTGGGCGATTAGGTTATCAATTTGATCTCGGCGGGATCTCCAGTGAAATTGGAACATCTGCACTTTATGGTGGATTGCATGATAACCAAAAACGCGTCGGAAACTACCATGCATGGGCAGTTCATCTCAATAGTAATTATCAACGCTGGAACGTTCAATTACAACACAGCCAATATGACTACAGTGTCAACAACAATGCGGATCGTATGATTGTTGGCGCATATGGCTTCTATGATTCTATTGCAGCACAAGCCAAATCATTAAGTGCCAATGTTGCCTATACACTACCCGTTTCTTTAGGTCCGATTTCACAACTGCAATTTTATAATGATTACGGCATGATTTATGACAAATCTGACAATAGCCGTGACACCTTTATGAACACCACGGGTGTTGCTGTTTCTGCAGGAAATTTCTTTAGTTACGTTGATTTTGTCAATGCAAAAAATCAACCTTTTATTGGGGGAAGCGTTGCAGGCGATAGCTCTAAAACTGAACAACGCTTTAATATTAATCTAGGCTATTATTTCTAAGTCTTAAACTTTTGCAGAAGGCACAATCAAATTGTGCTTTCCTGCATAGATGATTATAACCACATTACCAAGTCAAAGGATTCCATAACTTAAATGGTTTGACCAAATGTACCTCTGATTTTGCATCATATTTTTCAGGTTTAAGCTCTTGAGGCTTAGAACGGATCTTGCCAGATTCATCCTGTGCCACAAAATTATAGCTTGATGATTTTAAGCGTGTAAATGCAATTTCTTGACGAGCGACTTTTTCAGGCGTTGGCATAAATGGACCACTCGGCTCACTTCGAGAAATTTTATTTTCTTCATCATATTTAATAAAATAAGTTTGCTCAGCATCAACGCTAAAATCGATATATTTCGGTTTTTGGAAATGTAATCCAACCAAAGGACGGCTTACGCTTAATCTGTAAGTGCCTGCTGGTAATTCTAGCCAATAATAATGATTGTGCAACAAACTTGGAATACGATGTCCATTGATAAATAAATTTGCAGCAGCGATTTCCTGACGATTCCATCGCGTATCTGGACGATAGAGATAGACTACAGCGGCTTGCTGATTTTGTGGCTTGATCGGTGAGAAATGTTGCCCTAACTTTTGATTGACCCAACCACCTACAGTGAAGCCACCGACGTGATATTGATCAAATAAACCGGGTTCTTTTTCAGTATCAACAGGTGGTAGCGTTGCGGTCAGTGCTGTTGGATTCTGTTCAACTGCCTTATGACTTTGACAGCCAGCCAATACCCCTGCACAACATAATGACAATATTAAATAACGCATGACATCCCTCAAGGCGTTTTCTTGGATTTATTTTTAACTGCGCAACACTATGCGGTTTTTTCAATTTTTAAGATTAACACCTCAATGCCCAATTGCAAATAAAAAAAGCATGAAAAGCGAGGCCTTTCATGCTTTTTTAGATAAACGATAGATCTGTGGCGTTAAGCCGATTTAGAATCTATCACTTTTAAATCTTTCTTTTCACTGACTTCAGACTTCGTCACTTGCGGTAAACGTTCTGCTTTAAATGTCGGTTTGGCTGTACCATTAATCACAGCTTCATCAACAATCACAGTGCCCACATCTGTACGACTTGGCAAATCATACATGGTTTCGAGCAGTACATTTTCTAAAATAGAACGTAGACCGCGCGCGCCTGTATTACGCTCAAGTGCTTTTTTCGCCACAGCGCGTAATGCAGACTCATCAAAGACTAAGTCTACATCTTCCATCGTGAACAAATGTTGGTATTGACGTGTTAACGCATTTTTAGGTTCTGTCAAAATCTGCATAAGTGCATCCTCATCCAGTTCCTCTAAAGTTGCGATCACAGGCAAACGACCAATAAACTCAGGAATCAACCCAAACTTCACAAGATCATTTGCTTCCACCTGACGGAATAATTCTGATACTTTCTTCCGATCATCTTTATTCTTCACATCAGCAGTGAAACCAATACCGCCCTTTTCTTGACGTTGTTGGACGATTTTTTCCAAGCCTGAAAAAGCACCACCACAAATAAACAAAATATTGGCAGTATCAATTTGGATAAATTCTTGCTGAGGATGCTTACGACCACCTTGAGGCGGAATAGAAGCAACAGTCCCTTCAATCATTTTCAGTAATGCTTGTTGTACACCTTCACCCGATACATCACGAGTAATAGACGGATTTTCAGATTTACGCGTAATCTTATCGATTTCATCAATGTAGATAATACCTTTTTGGGCTTTCTCTACATCATAATCCGCTTTTTGCAATAACTTCTGCACAATGTTTTCTACATCTTCACCGACATAGCCAGCTTCGGTGAGTGTCGTCGCATCTGCCATAGCAAAAGGAACATCGAGTAAACGAGCAAGTGTTTGCGCAAGTAAAGTTTTACCCGAACCTGTTGGTCCGATCAGCAAAATATTACTTTTTGCAATTTCAACTTCTTGATCGGTATGACCAGACTGCCCCACTTTCAAGCGTTTATAATGGTTATACACCGCTACAGATAAGGTTTTCTTTGCAATATCTTGTCCAATAACATACTGATCTAAGGCAGCACGTATTTCATGTGGCTTAGGCAATGCTTTGCTTGCCCAATCCCCAGCTTCGACCTGTTGACTGGTTTGTACCAAGTCCAAGCAGACATCCACACACTCATTACAAATATATGCGTCCTCACCTGCAATCAGTTTCCCGACTTCAGACTGCGTTTTACCGCAAAATGAACAATGTTTTTGTCCTTGAGGATGTTCGGACATATTTACTCCAATTCTTGAATCTTTAGAAAATTACGGGCGCTTACTTAATACTTGATCAACTAAACCATATTCTTTAGCGGCATTGGCAGTCATGAAATTATCACGATCTGTATCACGCGCAACTGTTTCATAGTCTTGACCACTATGCTCGGCCATTAAACGGTTCAGGCGTTCTTTGATAAAGAGTATTTCACGTGCATGAATCTCAATATCTGACGCTTGACCACGGAAACCACCTAAAGGTTGGTGAATCATCACACGCGCATTTTCAAGACAGTAACGCTTTCCTTTGGCACCCGCATTTAACAGGAATGCACCCATCGACGCAGCTTGACCCATACAGTAAGTCACCACATCAGGTTTGATAAACTGCATGGTGTCATAAATCGCCATACCCGCAGTGACAGATCCGCCAGGTGAGTTGATATATAGATGAATATCTTTTTCAGGATTTTCAGCTTCTAAAAACAACATTTGCGCAACGATTAAGTTGGCCATGTTGTCTTCCACTTCACCCGTCAAGAAAATCACACGCTCGCGTAGGAGACGTGAAAAAATATCAAATGAGCGCTCACCACGAGATGACTGCTCGACGACTACAGGAACTAAAGCATTATCAATTGTTGGAACATACATACGTTTACTTATTCCTAAATTATTGTGACACGATCTATGCCAACAATATGAGGGATAATCGATGAAATTGCAAAAGGTTCAATCTGAAATATTCGATTATTTAGACTAAAATCTGGCAATTTTTTAACAAATTAACACTTTCATAACATAGACAAAGACAGATAAAAAAAGGCGCTTACGCGCCTTTCTTCTCAACTTTTGAAAGATTAGCCACGGCGAGCTTGTTGCTCTTTCAGTAAGTCTTCATAGCTTACAGCAACTTCATTTACTTTAGCAGCAGCTAAAATATGATCAACCACTTGGTCTTCTAAAACCACAGCTTCGATTTGAGCACGTTGCTGTTTGTCAGTTTTAAAGTATTCAACAACTTCAGTTGGATCTTCATAAGAAGAAGCCATGTCATCGATATAAGCTTCTACACGCGCTTGATCAACTTCAAGTTTCGCATCAGCCATTACTTTGCTAACCAACACACCAAGTTTAACTGATTTTTCAGCTTGTTCTTTGAACAACTCATCAGGAAGCATGCTGCTATCAAATGATTGCGCACCTTGAGCACCAAACTGTTGCGTAAACTGTTGGATCATTTGTTGACGTTGACGGTCAATTTCTTGAGCAACCATTGAAGCTGGTACATCGATTTCGTTTGCAGCCACAAGCGCATCAAATGCAGCTTGTTTAATTTGGTTGCGAAGACCGTTACGAACTTCACGATCCATATTCTTGCGAACATCAGCTTTTAACTTTTCTAAGCCTTCTTCTTCAGTCACACCAAAAATCTGTAAGAATTCAGCATCAATTTCAGGAAGCTTTGGTTTTTCAACTTGCTTCACTGTGATTTTGAATTGAGCAGCTTTACCAGCCAAGTTTTCAGCTTGGTAATCTTCAGGGAAAGTCACGTCAATCACTTTCTCTTCGCCTGCTTTCATGCCAACGATACCATCTTCGAAACCTGGGATCATACGACCTGAACCAAGTACCAGTTTAAAGTCTTCAGCCGTACCGCCTTCGAACTTCTCGCCATCAACAGTACCTTCAAAGTCGAAAGTCACTTGCATGTCTTTCTTCGCCATACCTTTGGTTACAGCCCAAGTTTGACGTTGTTTTTGCAAGTTTTCGATCATTGTATCAACGTCTTTATCGTTGATTTCAGATGATTTACGTTCAACTTCCAAGTCAGCAAAAGCTTTTACTTCTACTTCTGGATAAACTTCAACAGTTGCTTCATAAACTAAAGCATCGTCTTTGTTTTCAACTTTTTCAATGTTCGGCATACCGACAGCATTGATTTTTTCTTGTTGAATCGCTTCAAACACGGTGTCACGAATGATGTCATTCACAACTTCTTGATAAATGCCCGCACCATATTCACGGCGTACTACATTTAAAGGCACTTTACCTGGACGGAAGCCGTTGATCTTCACAGTTTTGGCAGTGCGCTGTAAGCGAGCTTCAAACTGCTCGTTAACACGGCTCGTCGGTACAGAAACATTTAAACGACGGGCAACGCCCGAAACCGCTTCAGTCGTTACTTGCATGGCTTCCTCGATATATAGTTAGTAATAACAATTTTTTAAAGTGCCACATTATATGACAACTTTTCAGATATACAAAATTAGATGATGAAAAAGTCACTTACTTTCATTTTTTTCTTTAATTAACGCCAATTTAACAGCTTTCTTAAATAAAACTTAAAACAATGTTTCTTTTTGTTGTTAATGATAAGTTTTATCATTATCATTACAGCATTTTTAATATTTATCATTCGCGTGATTTGTGTTTTTATTTAGGGATATTTCAGTTATGGCAAGTTTCAATCCTCACCCTCTCTCCGCTGCGTTACTCGCTCTTGCATCTAGCGCTACATATGCCAACAACAATGAACCAGCAACACACCAGTTATCAACAATCGTGGTTTCCGCAGCAGGTTATGAGCAAGATATTAAAAATGCGCCGGCATCGATTTCAGTAATTACCAAAGAACAATTAGAAAAAAAACCATATACCACGCTATTAGATGCTGTACGTGATCTTGAGGGTATCGATGTTGGGGAAACTCGAGATAAAACAGGACAAGGAACGATTTCTATCCGAGGTATGGGTGCAGATTACACCTTAATTTTAGTCAATGGACGTAAGCAAAATAACCACGGTGACATTTATCCAAATAGCTTTGGAGGAAACCAATTCAATCATATTCCCCCATTAGATGCGATTGAACGTATTGAGGTCATCCGTGGTCCTGCATCTACACTTTATGGCGCAGATGCCATGGGCGGGGTGATTAACATTATCACCAAAAAAGTCACCGATGTTTGGACAGGATCAGCAAGTATTGGCCGTACCCATCAAAGTAATGATGACTTCGGTAACGATACCACCGCAGACTTTAATATTATGGGACCCATCATCAAAGATGTTCTTGGATTATCGATTCGGGGCAGTATTTATGAACGTGATGCATCTACCCCTGAATTTACCTCAATCACAGATCCAGCAGGAAATACCCATTATCGTTCGCTCAGTTTTGGTGGTGGGGGGAAAACTGTAGATAACACCAATCATGCACTCGGTTTAAGCTTGAGCTGGAAACCAACAGATAATCAAAGCTTAGTATTCGATTACGATGCCTCTCGTCAAAAATATGACAATAATCCAGTAAAAGCACCTGACGGTACAACACAATTCCCTTTGGGGACTGTCGATAGTATTGAGACTATTTGGCGCACTCAAAAAGTCAATGGTGTGACAGTTGCTGCTCCACGTGCAGGATATATAAATGAACAAAAATTTGATCGTGATGCCTTTGCTTTGACCCATGAGGGAGACTGGAGTTGGGCAAAAAGTTTTGTCTCATTAGGTTATGTTGAAACCAATAACCAAGGCCGTACTCTGCCATTTACGGTTGCTGAGCGTAAGCAACTATTGGAAATGATCAACGGTACAGGTAGCTATGAAGGCCTATCACTAGATGAGCGTAAAGCAATTGCTGAATCCACCTTCCTGCCTCGTAAAAAACGAAGCTTAGAAAGCAATCAATGGACGCTAGATGCAAAACTCGATATACCATTTGAATTGGCAGGTGCTCACACAACTGTCCTTGGTACACAAATTTCTCGTGGCGAATTAATCGACGGGATCTTTGGAATGGAAAATGGTACGACCGACGGCAAACAAAAAAATAATATGTGGTCACTCTTTGTTGAAGACACTTGGAACATTTTTGCTCCTTTCGCTTTAACGACTGGTATTCGTTATGATAATCACGAAGTATTTGGCGATCAGTTTAGCCCGCGCATTTATGGTGTTTATACCTTTAATGATCAGTGGACTGTAAAAGGTGGCGTAAGTACCGGTTATAAACCACCTAAAACAACTCAGCTTTATAACGGTGTGGTTATGTTTGGCGCTCAAGGAACATCACCACAATTTGGTAACCCCGATTTAAAACCAGAAACCAGCGTGAGTTCTGAGTTGGCTGCATACTGGCAACACCCATCAGGTCACAGCTTTAATGCCACCATCTTTCACAATAAATTTGAAGATAAAATCGCATCACAGCCATGTGGAGCAAATACGACCGTAACCTGCTCTGGTACAGGAGAATATGCGGAACTGGGTTACAGTAACAGTAGCAAAACAGTCAATATTGATGAGGTGGTCATTCAAGGTGCTGAACTGGCGGCACGCTGGCAGTTAGTTGAAAATATTGCGGCTTTACGCGCCAACTATACCTACACGGACAGCGAGCAAAAAAGTGGGGCAGAAAAAGGACAACCTTTAGGTAATAGTGCAAAACACATGGCAAATATTGCCGCTGACTTCAATATCACGGATAAATTATCGACCTATGTTGCTTATGAAACGCATTCAAAACGTTTCCGCAATGTGGATACAAATGGTAATGAGCTTTACTATAAGCAATATGGTGTATTGAATTTAGGCGCAAGTTATAAAATCAATGAAATGTTTACCATCAATGGTCGTGTAAATAACCTATTGGATGAAGACTTTACATCTTATTCCACAACCTTTGCAGACAATGGTGATGGTACTTATACCCCAACGTATCAGGATCATTACAATAATAAGGATAAAGCACGCAACTTTTGGTTAAGTATCAACGCACGCTTCTAACAGATCTCATCTTTTTGGGACTCTATCTAAAAGTAGAGTTCCAAAAACAACTTTTTCTTCGTTAAATCCCACTAACTTTATTAAGAAGCTTAGTACTACTCCTAGTACACCCCAATAGCACAAATAATTATTAAAATTAAATAATCAATAAAAACAATAACCTATTTTCACCAATCATTATTATAAAAATATACAGCACAATGCATCGTTAATATCAATTTAAAAATATAAGTATAAATATCAAAACTTTAATAACACATACAGAAACAAGAACAAATAAAGACATTGATAACGATAATAATTATCATTAGACTTCGCACACATTGTTACATAGTTTAACAATTCATTCACTTTTACCGCATTATTTGTAAAAGTTTCACAAAGTTGCGAGTTCGGTCATTCACCACTTCAATTTCGGGGTTTCTCTCAATGGCAAAAATTAAAAGTCGTAAACACCTTGGTACTACACAGTTAGTTGCACTTGCTGCAAGCCTTCCTTTGACTGCACACGCAGCTACACCACAGGAAAACGTGACTAAACTTCCAACAATTGAAGTGAAAGCTGAAAACAGCTACAAAGCCGAAGCCATAAGTTCGCCAAAATACACCCAACCATTAGTTGATACGCCACAAACCATACAAGTCATCAAAAAAGAACTCTTACAAGAACAAGGTGCCTCGTCACTCATTGAAGCATTGCGTAATACCCCAGGAATCACGCTGCAAATGGGTGAAAATGGTAATACCAGCGCAGGTGACACATTCCAAATGCGTGGTTTCTCTACCCAAACTTCAACCTATGTTGATGGTGTCCGTGATCTTGGTGCGGTCAGCCGTGACGTATTTAACCTAGAACAAATCGAAGTGGTAAAAGGCCCATCAGGTGCTGAAGCGGGTCGTGGCTCTGCATCTGGTTATATCAATTTAGTCACTAAATTACCGAAAGCTGAAAATAGCAGTGAGGTTTCAGCACGTTATAACACGGCTGAAAATGTACGTTTAACTGCTGACATCAACCAAGCGATCAATGAAAGTGTAGCGATTCGCTTCAACGCTATGGGCCAAGATGGCGGCGTTGAAGGTCGTGATGTGGTTGAGAACAATGGTTGGGCTGTGGCTCCCTCTATTGTATTTGGTTTGAACACAGATACCCGTTTTTACTTATATTCACAACACATTCGCCAACGTAACACACCAGATGGTGGTATCCCAACCATTGGCATGAAAGGTTTCTATAATGCGGATGCTGAAATCAATAAAGCCCCTGCTGTAGATCGTTCAAACTATTATGGCAACGTCAATGACTATGAAGATATTGATGCAGATATGATCACAGCAAAAATCGAAAGTGATTTTGGTGAGAAAATTAAATTTACGAACACCACCCGTTATGGCAAATCACAGATGAATCGTGTTTTGACAGGCATTAATGCCATCAATAAAAATGGTTCAAGTGATCACAAAGACTGGAAGATTGCACGTTCACATCAAGGTATAGATCAAGAAAATAAAATCTTGGCTAATCTTTCAGCATTAAACTTTAACTTTAAAACAGGTGCAGTCGAACATGACCTCGTTGCGGGTTTAGAGTTTCTGCAAGAGCAGCAAATTTCTCGTACCTTAGCCACCCAAATACCAGGGCAAACGACTATAACCCCGCCACCTGCAAATTTATACAATCCAAATCGTCATGATGTCATGCCAAAACTGGTTTACACAGGGGCTTATAGTGATGGCGAAACTCAAACAGCCGCTGCATATTTGTTTGACACCATTAAATTATTGGATAACCGCTTACAGTTTAATGGTGGAGTTCGTGTGGATTATTACCATACCACCTATGATGCACTTGCTATTGCCGCAGCAACTGCGGTAGAAACCCCAACAGATTTAAAGGCTCATGACACATTAGTCAGTTGGAAACTGGGTAGCTTATTTAAACCAACAGAAAATAGCAGTGTTTATGCATCTTATGCCAAATCACTCACGCCTCCAGGAAGCGCAAACTTCAACCTATCTGATGCAACATCAGGAACTCAAGCCGCAAACAATCCTCGTGGTAAACCTCAAGAAACACATCACTACGAAATCGGTAGTAAATGGGATGTGTTGAAAAACACATTGGCGTTAACTGCAGCGGTATATCGCACTGAAAATGAAAATCAGTTTACGCAAGACCCGGTTACGCTTGAGTCGCTGCAAGAAGGAAAAACCAAAGTTGAAGGTGTAGAACTGGGTGTCGTTGGTCAAATTACCGATGCGTGGAACATTTCTGCGGGCGTTGCTCACATGAAAACCAAGCAAAAAAATCAACGAAGTGTCAATGCAAATACAGGTGTGATCACAACTACTGATTCTGTACGTTGGTCTCCTGACTGGACCGCTTCTTTATGGACGACTTATGACATTGCAGGCTTTAAAGTTGGTCTAGGTGCACGTTATGTCGATGAGCAAAAGCGTGTGATTACAGACAACCCAGCCCCAGCAAACATGCCAAAAGTTCCATCTTATGTGGTATTCGATGCAATGGCAGGTTATAGCATTAACAAAAATGCCTCTGTAAACCTCAATGTTTATAACCTTGCTGACAAAGAATATATCAGTGCATTAAACAATGGTGGTAGCCGTTTTGCTTTAGGTCAACCTCGTTCAGCGGCATTAACCTTTAACTATAAGTTCTAAATGATTTGTTGAGTCTTTTAAGATTTAATAAATAAACACAGCCTGCCAGAAAAGGTATAATTTTTGGCAGGCTGTTTCGTATCGAAAGGTTTAAAAAATGATGTTGCATATCCCTGAATTATTAAACAAGCAACAAGTCACTGAACTTCGTCAGCAGATGAAACAGCCAGAGCTTTGGGTCAACGGTGCTCAAAGTGCAGGCGTACAAGCTCAACAGACCAAAAACAACTTACAAGTCGACATTCAAAGTGATTTATACCCATCGATTAGTCAGTATGTATTAACGGCATTGCAACAAAATCTATTGCTTCGCTCTGCTGCGCTTCCTCAGCATATTTTAGTTCCCATGTTTAATTGCTATCAGCATCAAGGCAATTATGGCAATCATGTCGACAGCGCCATCCAATATTCATCTCAGACAGGCACTGCCATTCGTACCGATGTCTCGATTACCGTTTTTCTATCCGAACCTGATGAATATGAAGGTGGTGAGCTGATTGTAGAGGACACTTATGGCAGTCATGAAGTCAAACTGGATGCAGGTGATGCCATTTTATATCCGTCGACCAGCCTACACCGCGTTGAGCCAGTGACTCAGGGTAGTCGCATTGCCGCATTTACATGGATTCAAAGCATGGTCAGAGATGATTGGCAACGCAGCATGTTATTCAACTTGGATATGACCATTCTAAAACTCAGACAACAACTCGGGGATGCCGAAGAGGTTGTGGCTTTAACCCATCATTATCATAATTTATTGAGACAATGGGGAACATTATAATGCCTCAAAAACCACTTGCGCCTTTGACACAGATTCCGCCACAGCTCCAAACCATTGCAGATTACCAATTGCAGGCACAAAAGCATGTAGTAGAATCCACTTGGCACTATTTACAAGGTGGGGCTATGCACGAACTGAGCGTGCAGCAAAATCAATGTCAATTCCAAGATGTCCAACTGATTCCTCGTCATTTAAATGACTTCAAACACGGTCACACCCAACTCAATCTATTCGGTATCAACTACCCACATCCGATTTTTTTAGCACCGATTGGACATCAAGCACTGTTTCATCCTCAAGCAGAGCAAGCCACGGCACTTGCAGCCGAAGTGATGCAAAGCAATTTTGTACTCAGCACCTTAACCAACACTCACATGCAGGAACTTAACAAAGAGAATCCGTATAAATGGTTTCAATTGTATTGGCAAGGTGATCGAGAACACGCTTTAAACTTGATTGAAATGGCTAAGGTAAACAACTTTAAAGCCATTGTGATCACCATCGATGCGCCACATACCGGAATTCGAGATCGGGAACGTAAAATTGATTTTCAACTTCCAATAGACTTGCCCCACCCTCATCATCAAGCCCCACAACTGATTCAAACTTTAGCTGATCATCAGCATCCAATTTTTCAGGGGTTGATGAAATACGCACCAACATGGGATGATATCGCATGGTTGGTCAAGCAGACTAATTTGCCAGTGATACTGAAAGGTATCCTCCACCCTGCCGATGCTCAAAAAGCATTAGAGTATGGTGTCTCAGGTCTGATCGTGTCTAATCATGGTGGACGCGTATTAGATACCACCATCCCCCCCTTGATTGCACTTGAAAAGATTCGAGCTGTCGTTCCCACAGATTACCCCATTTTATTGGACGGTGGGATTCGTCGAGGTTCGGATGTGTTTAAAGCGATTGCTTTAGGTGCATCTGCGGTTTTGATTGGTCGTCCTTATATCTATGGCTTAGCAACCGCGGGGGCTTTAGGCGTTGCACATGTGATCAGAATTTTAAAAGAAGAATTCGAAATTAGCATGGCATTGATGGGAACAGCCACCATAAAAGACATTAACCAAGATTTTATTTATCGGAAATAGTAAAAATATCGGAAATTTTTTTCATTATTCTGCGATTCAATGCAAAAATAGGAAATTATTTTTGATTCATTCCAATTAAAATGCTTATACACCTTTGCAGTCGCTTGTATTTTCACCTAGACTGATTTTGATTAGATGATTAATATAGCTGCAAAACCAAATAACTGATTTGAATGGTAGATAATGAAAACAAATCACGGCGTTACCGATCCGTCATATACAAAACATCTCGCTGCTCTCCTGATGCTGCGCCTCGCGCGCGTATAAATTTTCTGCCTAGTCTTTTAGGCAATCGAAACATAAATCCTCTTTAAATTGATTCTGATAGACACCATATATATTTATAGTCGGTTGTATTTACGCTGAACATGCAACCTCGGCTATAACAAGGAGTTACCTAATGATGTTGGCTGACCCAAGCAAAAAATACCGCCGTATGTACCAACGAGTGGATTTACCAGATCGTCAATGGCCGAATAATGAAATCAACCAAGCACCGATTTGGATGAGTACCGACCTTCGTGACGGTAACCAAGCGATTTTTGAACCGATGAACATGGAACAAAAATTCAAAATGTTCAATATGTTGGTCAAAATTGGTTTCAAACATATTGAAATTGGTTTTCCATCTGCATCTCAAATTGACTTCGACTTTGCTCGTAAATTAATTGAAGAAAATTTGATTCCAGACGATGTCTATATCGAAGTTTTGGTTCAAGCGCGTGATCATTTGATTGAACGTACCTTTGAAGCATTGGTCGGTGCAGAACGTGCGATTGTGCATATTTATAATTCAAACTCACCGACCTTCCGCCAAAAAGTATTGAATGTTGACGCAAACGGTGCAAAACAACTTGCGATGAATGCGGCGAATAAAGTCAAAGAATATGCTGCACAATATCCTGCGACTGAATGGGTCTTCCAATACAGTCCAGAATGTTTCTCTGCAACTGAATTAGAAGTCGCGAAAGACGTCTGTGATGCAGTGACTGAAATCTGGGAAGCATCACCTAGCAACAAAGTGATTTTGAACTTGCCTGCAACGGTTGAAGTTTCAACGCCAAATGTCTATGCCGATCAAATCGAATGGATGCATCGCAACTTAGCACGTCGTGATGGCGTGATTATCTCAGTTCACTGTCACAATGACCGTGGTTGTGGGATTGCTGCGTCAGAATTAGCAATTATGGCAGGTGCTGACCGAGTCGAAGGCTGTGTCTTTGGCAACGGTGAACGTACAGGAAATGTTGACGTTGCGGCGATGGCATTAAATATGTACAGCCAAGGTGTTGCGCCAAACTTAGATTTCTCGAATATCAATGAAATCATTGCCACTGTTGAAGAATGTACGGGTTTACCTGTGCATCCACGCCATCCATATGCGGGTGATTTGGTCTTCACAGCTTTCTCTGGTTCACACCAAGATGCCATCAAAAAAGGCTTCGAATTCCAAAAAGACCAAGAAATGTGGGATATGCCTTACTTACCAATTGATCCGAAAGATTTAGGTCGTGACTACGATGCAGTGATTCGTGTCAACAGCCAATCGGGTAAAGGCGGTATCGCATACTTGTTAGAATCGAATTACAACGTGGCTTTACCGCGACGCGTGCAAATCGAATTTAGCCAGATCGTGCAGCAATACACCGACGAAAATGAGACTGAAATCAGTGCACATCAGATTTGGCAATTATTCCAAGACACGTATGTGGATGTGAAAAACAGTCATTATCAAACCAAACATTATCAATTGTCTGATATCAATGGCAAACAAATCATTGAGTTAGATATTGAAATCGAAGGCGAAGTTCAACGTCTCCGTGGTGAAGGTAATGGTCCAATCTCTGCCATGTTAGATGCCTTGCAATTACCAATCGATGTGGTGAACTACGAAGAACGTAGTATCAGTTCTGGTGCAAATGCGAAAGCACTTGCGTTGATCGAAATCCAAGTCAAAGGTACAGGTAAGAGTGCATTTGGTGCAGGCGTACACGACAATATTGTCACTGCATCTATCGAAGCCATTATTGCATGTACCAACCGTTTGATTGAGCAAGGTGTATTAACCACCGAACAAGTGGTTGCCGCTGCCATCTAAGGTGTTGATGATTCAACCTATTTAAATATCGAAAAAATGACTTTTGAAAGGGTACCTGAATTGGTATCCTTTTATTATTGATTAAGAAACTTTATACAAGGCGAATCATTCTCGTGTCTTTTCCATCGGATTCAGTGGGTTTAGTCACACCACAAAAAATTTCATTTGAAGCTCCATTAGAGCTTGAGTGCGGACGGATTTTGCCTCGTTTCGACCTGATGGTTGAAACCTATGGAACCCTCAACGCAGATCACTCCAATGCCATCTTAATCTGCCATGCGTTGTCAGGGCATCATCATGCTGCTGGATTTCATCATGAAGATGATAAAAAAGCGGGCTGGTGGGATGAATGTATTGGTCCCGGGAAAGCAATTGATACCAATCACTTCTTTGTGGTGTCTTTGAATAATATCGGTGGATGTAGTGGCTCAACAGGTCCCACCTCACCCAATCCTGAAAATGAAAACCGTCCCTATGGTCCAGACTTCCCGTTGGTGACGGTTCGTGACTGGGTCAAAACCCAAGCCATGTTGTCTGATCGTTTAGGGATTGAGGTTTGGTATGCCATTATTGGCGGTTCTCTCGGTGGCATGCAGGCCTTACAATGGTCACTGGATTATCCAGATCGCCTAAAAAAATGTGCGATTATCGCCAGCGCACCAAAGCTTTCTGCACAAAATATTGCCTTTAATGAAGTGGCACGACAGTCTATTCTTTCCGATCCAGACTTCCATCATGGACGTTATTTGGAAAATGATAGTTATCCAAAACGCGGTTTGATTTTAGCGCGGATGGTTGGTCATATCACCTATCTATCTGAAGAAGCCATGAAACAAAAATTTGGTCGTGATCTAAAATCGGGCAAATTTATGTACGGTTTTGACGTTGAATTCCAAGTCGAAAGTTATTTGCGCTATCAAGGCGAACAATTCAGTCGCAATTTTGATGCAAATACTTACTTGATTATGACCAAGGCATTGGATTATTTTGATCCCTCTCGTGAATATGAGCATTCATTGACGAAAGCGATGCGTAAACCGAAATGCAAATTCTTGGTGATTTCATTTACCACGGATTGGCGTTTTAGTCCAAGCCGATCACAGGAAATCGTGGATGCCCTGATTGATAATCATCAGCCTGTCAGTTATTTAGAGATAGATGCTGAACAAGGTCATGATTCCTTCTTGTTCCCGATTCCGCTGTATGTGAAAACATTACGCGCATTTTTAGGTGGAGAACAGCAGTTGCAATCGACCCATTTGGAGGCAAGCTAATGCGTATAGACCAACAACTTGCTGAAAAATGGATTACCCCGAATACCAGCGTGCTCGATTTGGGCTGTGGGGATGGTGAATTGTTGGCTCATATGAGCAAACAACACAATATTCGCGCTTATGGCTTAGAAATTGATCAAGAAAAGATTGCAATTGCCATCAGTCGGGGGTTAAATATTATTCAACAGGACTTAAATTTAGGTTTAAGCCGTTTTGCTGACCAGTCTTTTGACTCTGTGGTCATGGCACAAGCTTTGCAAGCTGTAGATGCACCTGATGTATTACTTCGTGATATGGTGCGTGTCGGCAAACAGGCAATTATTACTTTTCCGAACTTTGCGTATTGGAAGACTCGTTCTTTTCTTGCGCTGAAAGGGAAAATGCCTGTTTCGGAAGCGTTGCCTTATATGTGGTATAACACCCCGAATATTCATTTATGTACTTTCCGAGACTTTGAAGCCTTATGTGCTGAGAATCGGATTAAAATTATTAATCGACTTGCCGTTAATGGTGACCAACAAGGTAGTGTGCTCAGCAAGCATATGCCGAACCTATTTGGTGAAGTCGCAATTTATCGAGTGAGCGCACTATGAAAAAGACATTTATCAGCACCTTTTTGTTTGGTCTGATCAGTATACAAGCGCACGCTGACTATGTTGCTCAACCACAATCGGTTGCAACACAAGCAGCGCGATACTCAGTCATGAGTATTGGTGAATTACAAAGCGCGGCGAAAGCTGGTCAGGCAGGAGCACAATTTTATCTCGCAACACGTTACCAATATGGTAAAGATGTTGCAAAAGATGAGAAACAAGCATTTGCTCTGTTTAAAGCAGCAGCCGATAAAGGCATCTCTGCAGCACAACTCAATGTAGGTCGTATGTACGCCGATGGCATGGGTACGAAGAAAGATGAAGTTTTAGCGCGTAAGTATTTTGAAAAAGCGGCAAGCAACGGGGATAACCGTGCTAGCTTTAATCTTGCCATGATGGAAGAACAAAAGAAAAACTATATGGGGGCTTATCAATGGTATGAGCTTTCAACGCGTGATGGCATGCTTGATACTAAAGTAATTAGCCTTTCTGAAGGTAAAAAAACAGCCTTGGCTGCAAACTTGACTCAAGAACAGATTCGCACTGCGCGTGATCGTGCTGATCGATGGATTCAAGCACAGTAATTATAATATTTTGCTGTACTAAAACCGACTGAATTATGAGGTCGGTTTTTTAATGCACCCAAAATTGTTCAAGATCACTTCAGTTTTCCCTTGATCATAACCGTACAATAAAAGTGAGCTAGGATAATGATTTTAGATCACTTCTCTAAACAGCAAACGTAAAAAAAGCACTATAAAGTGCTTTTTTTGAATGCTGGGTTACTTATTAAAGAGCAACGATATTCACAGCATTTGGGCCTTTTTGACCTTGAGCGATACTGAATGAAACTTGTTGGCCTTCAAACAAAGTTTTGAAACCTGAGTTTGCGATTTCGCTGAAATGAGCGAAAACATCTGGACCTGATTCTTGTTGAATAAAACCAAAACCTTTAGTTTCGTTAAACCACTTCACTGTACCAGTAACTGTTGTAGTAGACATAATATATCCTATTGAATTTTAACATTTTAGCCATGTTATTACGGCTAATGATAACTTTGAAAAATAATGAAGAATTGAGCTTGATATCTGTAAAAAACGAAGGATTATGACTAAAACTGCGATACTTAGAGAAGATTAACCAAAACAATAATTTTTCTAGTTAATTGAATGATACCTGAAAAAAATAAATATTCAAGTTTTTTTATATCTTATATGATCTAATTAAATAAAAGATAAAAAATAAAATAAATTACTCGTTTGTTTTCAATACACTTAGAGAATTTCGATTAAAAAACATTTTATTCGCGATATTATCAAAATCGTGTAAAACAAGATAATTTAACTACTCTCATGCTTCAAAAGTCACTAAAATCTTAGATATTCAATCCAGATACCTCAAAACCATCATGTCTAATCCCCATTGGCTACAACACGGCAGTCTCGTCCTTGCAAGCAACAACAAAGGCAAAGTTGCCGAATTTGAACATCTGTTTCAACAACTTAATTTACCGATCGAGATTATTCCTCAAGGCAAACTTGATATTGAAGATGCCATCGAAGATGGTTTGAGCTTCGTTGAAAATGCCATTATCAAAGCACGTCATGCAGCAAAAATTTCTGGCAAACCAGCTATCGCAGATGATTCAGGTCTATGTGTACCGATTTTAGGCGGCGCACCTGGGATTTATTCTGCGCGTTATGCAGGTGAACATGGCAACGATGCTGCCAACAATCAAAAACTGTTGGCTGATCTTAAACCTCTCCGCAACAATGACGAGACCATTGAAGCGATGTTTGTCTGCGTCTTGGCTTTAGTTACGCATGCCGAAGATCCGCTGCCGCAAATTTTTCAAGGGATTTGGAAGGGTGAGATTTTAGAAGCCACGCGTGGTGAAAATGGTTTTGGATATGATCCTTTATTCTGGTTAGCAGAACTTAATCTTTCCAGCGCAGAACTCAGCAAAACAGAGAAAAATAAAATCAGCCATCGTGGTCAGGCGATGCAACTTTTTAAAGCGAGCTTAAGCTAATATTGACCGAAGCCCGAAACATTTATTCGGGCTTCTTTCTTTTTATAAAAATCATGTCTCCGTTTACTGTCTTAAAATTGCAATATTAGTGTCACACCTCTGTCATGCCAAACTGTTGAGATATAACCAAAGTTTTATAGGAATATGGTTATGGCTGGTTTATCGATTTGGCATGTACTTATTTTTGCAGTAGTGGTTATTTTACTGTTCGGTACATCAAAGCTTAAAAACTTAGGTAAAGATGTTGGTGGTGCTGTGAAAGATTTTAAAAAATCGATCAAAGAAGACGAAGAAGCCACGACTGCTCTAAATGAACCTCGTACCATTGATGCTCAAGTCAAAAGTACTGAAAGCTCAATAAAAAGCTAAGCGAGCGCCATTATGCTGAATTTGGGAATGTCCGAACTGCTTGCGTTCGGCATTATTGCTTTACTGGTACTCGGCCCTGATAAGCTACCTGAGGCCGCTCGTTTTGTGGGGAAATGGTATGCCAAAATTAAGCGTCTGGTCAGTAATGTTCAAAATGATATAGACCGTGAATTGCGTCTATCTGAACTCCGCGAACAAATGCAAAAAGAAATGCAACGTATCGCTGAACTTGAGCAAAAAATGCAAGCTCAGATGACCTCATTGGAACATCAAAAAATCTCTTTAGAAGAAGAAACCCAAGGTGTGGTAGCCAAACATAATCGCGCACCACTTCATTATCATTATTTATTGCACCCAGTGGCATGCATTTATCTACCGAAGTTTGCACTATTACATATGGCATCTCCGACTCCACATTCACCATTTGATTTAACCTCTTCAACTCCTGAATTAAAGGTGGCGGTATGAGTTCACCATCCAGCTCTCCATTAACCCAAACCACTTTGGGAAATGATGATCAAGACGTTAAGCTTGAAGAAATGCCGATTACCAAGCATCTGATGATTTTGCGTCGACATTTATTTAAAATCGTTGCTGCAATATTGGTTTTGTTCTTCTGTTTACTGCCCTTTGCTAACCGTACCTATCAAATCCTTTCAGAGCCGTTAAGAGCGCAATTGCCTGTCAGTTCATCCATGATTGCAACGGATGTCACCGCGACATTTATGGCACCCTTTAAACTGAATTTCTTTGTCGCACTGATGCTGGTTATGCCCTTTATCATTTACCAAATTTGGTCCTATGCGAAACCTGCGCTATACGAAAAAGAAAAATCATTGGCACTGCCTTTATTGATTAGTAGCATTGCTTTGTTTTATATCGGTATTGCGTTTGCGTATTTTATCGCCTTGCCATCTATTTTGCATTTCTTTATTAGTGTTTCTCCTGAAACCGTAGCACCAATGACAGACATCAACAGTTATTTGGCTTTTTGTTTGAAGCTATTTATTGTTTTTGGCTTAACATTTGAAATTCCAGTGATTACCTTATTACTCATTTTAATCGGGGTAGTCAGCACGCAAAGTTTGATCGAGAAACGGCGCTTTATCATCGTGGGTTGTTTCTTTGTCTCCATGTTTGTCACGCCGCCTGATGCCATTTCAATGATTATGTTGGCAGTGCCGATGTGGTTACTTTTTGAATTGGGTTTGTTCTTTGGAAGAATCATCGAAAAAAGAAAAACAGCATAGCGATTCACTCTATCGCCATAAACAATTTTCCAAACAGGTCCTAGACCTGTTTTTTTGACCAAACTTTATATTATTATTTGATTTTTAATGTATTTGTCACATAAGTGTCAAGGCAACGTCACAATTTCAATCTAAGTTAAAGGCGGGAAATTTTTTTACTGAACATATAAACTTAGGATGATTCCATGACACAGCTGACGCCATATCATGAAGACCAAGAACTGGATAATAACACCTCTACAAATGTTCATTTTCGTGACATTTTAGAACAGCATATTAGCCGCCGTAGCCTCATCACCAAAACAGCAAGCGGTGCTGTCGCATTGACATTGGCATCAACATTGACAGGCTGTAATGATAACGATAATAAAAATACGGGTGGTGGCACAACAACACCTGTTGACCCACATAAAAAGCCTGAGAAGTTAAACTTCACTGCTGTGCCGAAGAATTTAGACGATATTGTGACTGTACCTGAAGGCTATGAAGCACATGTGTTATATGCTTTAGGCGATGCGATTAATCCAAACTACGCAGAATGGGATGACAATAATATTCCTTCTGGCCCAAGCTTTCAGTTCCGTTCAGGCGATCATCATGATGGCATGAGCTATTTTGGATTAAATACTGCCACTGGTCGTTATGATGAACAACAATCAAACGATGGCTTATTGGTGCTCAACCATGAGTACATCAATCCAACTTTCTTACATCCTAAGGGTCCAACCAAAGTAGATGGCCGCCGTCCTGAAGATGAAGTGATTCGTGAAGTAAATGCACATGGTGTCTCAATCATTCATGTGAAAAAAGATGCGAAAACTCAAAAAGTTGAACTGGTAAAAAACTCTGTGTACAACCGTCGTATCACTGGTTCAACCTTGATGGAGTTCGCTGGTCCTGCGGCAGCAAATGCCCTGTTAGCAACTAAGTTTTCTCCAGCTGGCGTACAAACACGCGGTACGCATAACAATTGTGGTAATGGTTATACCCCTTGGGGAACCTACCTCACCACCGAAGAAAACTTTATTGGTTATTTTGCGCGTAGTGCAACCGATGATGTCGCACGCCGTCCAGAAGAAATCGTGGCGCTTCAACGTTATGGTTTGAAAGCAGGCTCTAGTACTCGTTATGGCTGGGAAACAGCGATTGGACAAGTCGACTCACAAGACCTCTATGACCGTTGGAATGCAGACGCAAAAGCAGAACAAGCGACCCAAGACTATCGTAACGCACCAAACACCTTTGGTTGGATGGTGGAAATTGATCCATTTGATAACCGCCAAGCACCCGTAAAACGTACTGCTCTTGGACGTTTTGCCCATGAAGACTGTCGTACCAGCCGTGTGATCGAAGGTGAAAATCTAGCGTTCTACATGGGCGATGACTCACGTGGCGAGTATATCTATAAATTTGTATCCGATGCCAAGTGGGATCCAAAAGATATCAACGGCGGTTATCGTGCTGGCGATAAATATATGAATGCTGGGAAATTCTATGTTGCCAAGTTTAATGCTGATGGTACAGGTCAATGGATTGAGCTCAGTTATGGTAAAAATGGCTTAAATGAAAGCAATACAGCCTACCCTTTTAAATCACAAGCAGATGTGGTGACCTTTGCACGATTGGCAGCAGATGCTGTTGGCGCAACCAAAATGGATCGTCCAGAATGGTGTGCGGTTAACCCTGTCAATGGTGAAGTGTATGTGACACTCACCAACAACTCGAATCGTGGTTCAAGCTATCCAACTGATGCAGCGAACCCTCGCAGTTATGAAGACTTATATAACAACGAAAAACTTCAGAAAGGGAACGTCAACGGTCATATTATCCGTTTCCGTGAAGCAGATGATAAAACTACGGCTGAAAGCTTCAAATGGGATATTTACTTATTTGGTGCAGAAGCAGCAATGGCATCAAACATTAACCTTTCTGGTTTAACCGATAGCAATGACTTCTCATCACCAGATGGCATGTGGTTTGACACTCGTGGTGTGCTTTGGATTCAAACGGATGATGGCGCTTATACCGATGTCACCAACTGTATGATGCTTGCGGCGTTGCCAGGTCAAGTCAGTGATGGTAGCAAAGCAACCACATCAAATGGAACTGAAACGATTATGGGAGCCAAGGTGAATGATGAAAATCTGCGCCGCTTCCTAGTCGGACCAAAAGAATGTGAGATCACGGGTGTGACCATGACACCAGATTACAAAGCTATTTTCATCAACGTACAGCATCCTGGTGAAGACTCTAAGAGCTATGCAGCGCCAACAAGTCACTGGCCTGCAACTCAAACCAACCCAAATAACACAACTGCTCGCCCACGCTCAGCTACGGTGGTAATCACGCGTAAAGATGGTGGTGCGATCGCTGGCTAATCGCTGAGCTGATCCAACATGACAATGCCAATCTTCGGATTGGCATTGGCTATTTCAATAGCATAATCTGTTGACGCACAATATTTCCTTGCTGCTCTCCTTGTTGTGCTTTTTCCAACCACTGCCATTGTGTTGGTGTCATGCGTAAAAAATTTGAACAGCGTGTACCATAAATAGGACTTTGTATAAACGTTGAGGAAAGTAAGGCCTCCATCTCTTTGCTAATCCCTGTATCAGGTAACAACTCTGGAATAACTTTACGTTCATCTTCTAAAATATCCCAAATGGCATATTCTAAATCGGATTCTGATATCTGCGGCTGCTGTAACATCGGCAAAAATTCTTGGGTAAAGCGTTTGCGTAAATGCATGGTTTTCTTCCAATCTTCGGACATTAAACCATTGGAAACCACATACACGCCTTTGGCCAAAACTTGTGGTGCTTCTCCGCGATTGCTCATATAAACAGCTTGTTGTGTATCCCCGACAAATAAATTAAAGCCCGCATAGTCTTGTTGTCTTTGTTCTAGCATTTGAGCAAAACGAATCGGCGCTAAATCACTTTCAAGGAAATCTTGAATCAAATGTCCTCTTGAGGTCTGATATTGCTGCTGTTCCCGTCCATTTCGAAAATTGGTCACGATCGCCCAACGACCCGATGCCGTCACCCCCATCCATGTACCACCCGATTGTAGATCCTGCCCTGCCACGATCGAACTATTTTCCCATGCATGCAAAGCAATACTGGGGCGATGATAAAACTCATCCCGATTTGAAATTAAACACAGTGGCAGTTCCTCCAGAACTTGCCATGCAAACGCGACAATACACATTGATCTTATTCTCTTATCTTAAGGACTGTTGACTTTCACATTGAATGTACAACATTTTTAATATCATTCCGCTACAATTTGCTCAAAACTTAATTCCAAATTCTAAACTGAGGAACAGCGATGCTGACCTATCCAAATATTGATCCAGTTGCACTGAGCTTAGGACCAGTACAGGTGCACTGGTACGGACTCATGTACTTATTGGCTTTTTTATGTGCTTGGGGGCTTGCCTCTTATCGCGCAAAGCAACGTGATGGCTGGACGGGAGACATGGTTTCAGATCTCGTCTTTTATGGTGCACTCGGTGTGGTGCTGGGTGGTCGCGTTGGCTATGTACTGTTTTATGAGTTTGCGAAATTCTTAGAAAACCCACTGTGGTTGTTCCAAGTGTGGACAGGTGGCATGAGCTTCCACGGTGGTTTCCTTGGTGTTGTGATTGCCATGTTGTTTTGGTGTAAAAAATACCAAAAGACATGGTTTCAGACCTTGGACTTTATTGCGCCCTGCGTACCAACAGGTTTGATGTTTGGTCGTATTGGTAATTTCATTGGTGGTGAACTGTATGGCCGTCAAGTCCAAGACCCAAGTTATCCATTTGGCATGATTTTCCCAACGGATCCATTAGGTTTGGTACGTCACCCCTCACAGCTTTACCAAGCGATTTGTGAAGGCTTAATTTTGTTTATTGTGTTGTGGTGGTTTAGCGCCAAACCTCGTCCGCGTATGGCTGTTTCAGCAGTATTCTTGATGGGTTATGGTGTTGCACGTTTCTTTATGGAGTTTTTCCGCCAACCCGATGCAGATCAAGGCTTCATCTTATTTGGCTGGATGACCAAAGGTCAAATCCTGAGTTTCCCGATGATTATTATTGGACTCTGGATGATTTGGTATGCATACCGTAAAAATATCTATGATTGGCAACTGAAAAAATAAAAATCATGGGAGCAGATGCTCCCATTTTTTATGACTTTAAAATAGTTTTTTAACCACTTCACCCAAGCGTTTGCCTTGTGCCTCACATAAGATTTTTTCATCTTGACTCATGCCCTGATCATGGCGAGGTCCACTGACATGACTTGCGCCATAGGGAGTGCCCCCTGTTTTGGTATTTGACAATGCAGGGATAGAATTTGGCAGACCTAAAATCATCATGCCATGATGAAATAACGGCGGTAACATACTCAACAAAGTGCTCTCTTGCCCACCATGCATCGACCCCGAAGTCGTAAATACACAAGCAGGTTTATTATGCAAAGCACCATTGAGCCATAGGCTAGTGGTTTGATCCCAAAAGTATTTCATCTCACTGGCCATATTGCCAAAACGCGTGGGTGAACCCAAAGCCAATCCTGAACAATGTGTGAGATCATCTAAGCTACAATAAAGATCACCCTCTTCTGGAATACTTGCTTCAGCTTGCGTCACAACCGTTGCTAGATTGGGTACTGTTCGAATACGTGCGGTCACACCTACAGATTCAATTCCATCGGCAATCAGATGTGCCATTTGCTTGGTTGAACCGTATTTACTGTAATAAAGAACAAGAATGTAAGGTTGCATCGCTTTCAAGGTTTTTGTTAACTTAAAGAAGATATTATACGATTAATGCCAATTTATTCGCTGTTTTGTGTATTGATCAATCCAAAAATCTTCCCGAAGCCCTCTTTCAAAAGAGGAAGATTTGAAAAATAACTAGGATAGAACCCATGATCTTAAACCGTTATCTAAAAAAACTGAATTTTTTAGAAAAAACATGGTTTCAATTTATTGTCTTTGTATTACGTCGTTTTGAGGCTGATCGCTGTCGAGAACAAGCAGGATCCTTGACCTATACCACGCTCTTTGCGGTCGTCCCAATGCTTACCGTTTTTTTGGTGATTATTTCTTCGATTAAAGCTTTAGAGCCTGCTAGGCAGCAGCTACAACAACTAATTTATAGTAACTTTTTGCCAAAAAGTACCATTGCCTTTGATAAGGCGTTGAGTGCTTTTACTGATAAATCAAGTAATCTCACCGTCATCGGTATCTTGTTTTTATTTGTTACCACAGTACTGATGCTGTCCTCGATTGAAAATGTGTTTAATCGCATTTGGCGTGTGAAAGAGACACGTTCAGGTCTAGTCGGTTTCATGCGCTATTGGACCATTATTTCTCTAGGTCCAATCCTTTTAGGCAGTGCATTTGTACTTTCTTCAGCTGTCGCATCCATGAATATCCTCAGCAATAATTTTGCAGGCTATCAACTTGATGGTGCTTTTCTGTTATGGCTAATTTCGTTTTTATTAACGGTCTTCGGTTTCTTTATTTTATATTGGACCATACCGAACCGAAATGTGCCGATTGTCTCTGCGATCATCGCAGCATGTTTTAGTGCAACTGTGTTTGAAATCTTAAAGCGCTTATTTGGCTGGATCATGAGTAATTTCACCAGCTATGAAATTGTGTATGGTGCTTTCGCGGCGATCCCTATTTTTCTTCTTTGGATTTTTCTGTCTTGGAACATCATCTTATTAGGCGTAGAAATCAGTTATGCGCTGACCGCGTTCCATTCGGGCAAAGAACAAAAACGTCACCCAATCATGATGTTATTGGATATCTTAGAGTTGTTCTATAAGAAACAGCAAATTGGTAATAGTGTGAGCGAGCATGAGCTACTCGATATTGTAGGCCGTGGTGAGCTCGGGCGTTTACCCTCATATATCCTGCAATTAGAAGCACAAAATCTGATTAAACGAACCGATAACGATGAGTATGTATTGGTCCGTAATTTAGCACAGGTTGATTTTTGGAGTTTCTTTACCGCGCTCCCTTATACGCTTCCATTAAGAGATGATGTATCCAATGTGCATCAGGATGATGAGTGGATGGAAAAAATCGGGCCAGCATTGATTGAAAGTAATGATTATTTGGCAGCCAAACTTTCGATTCCCCTTTCAACGATTTTTGAATCAAAGTAACAAAAAGACCTCTGCACGAGGTCTTTTTTATTTCCTCAACCAACCTTGCAAGCTCACCACCATGATGCCCATCAATACCAGAATTGAACCAAGCACGAAATTAGGTTCAATTCGCTCACCTAACAACCACATGCCAAACACAATACCGAACAACGGTGTTAAAAAAGAGAATACCCCTAAGCGCGAAGCTAAATAATTTCTAAGTAACCAAAACCATGCTAAAAAGCTCGCAAAAGACACCACCAACGTATGGAAGGCCAAGCTGCCGATCACTAAGGGAGTAAAATGAATACTCGCTTGTCCTAAAAATACCGCCAATCCAAACAGTAAAATAAAACTACCAGCCAATTGGTAGAATAATGTCTGTGTCACCGCAGCTTGTGCCAAAGAAGATAAGCGTACGGTGATCGTAGTTGCTGCCCAAGCGATACCCGCTGCCAATGCCAACAAATCACCCCAAAGCATTTGTTGCTCGATCAGCGAAGCGGTTCCTTGTTGCCCTCGGATAAATGTCACAACGATTCCAACAAATGCCAGAGTAATGCCACTCCATTGCAACAGGCTTAAACGCTCAGAGGGTAGTTTCCAATGTAAACCCAAAGCCACAAAAATCGGTGCGGTATACAGCAAAACTACAGCATGTGAAGCCGAGGTCCATTGCAATGCCTGCGCCAATAAGAAGAACTCTAAAGAAAATAAAAAAGCAACCAAAGCACCTGCTTTCAGGTTCTGTCGATTAAAGAGCTCAGCCGTTTTATCCAGACACAATAAAGGCAATAGTAGGATTGCAGCTAAACCAGAACGTAAAGCAATTTGCATAAGAGGAGAAATATCAGGAGCTGCCATTTTTAGAATGACTTGTTGTAATCCCCAAATCATGCAGAGTCCGATCATAAGACCAGATGCTCGTGCATCTAATGTTTTACGCTCATCCATTGCCAGCTCCCAATTTTATAATTAGAACGCCAATATAAAGCTGTCGTATTTTGATGATATAGTGAGATTCTGACAATGCATGCATATTTTCAGGCAATTCTCATATTATGAAAAAATCAGCACAACGCATCCAAGATTTTCATGAACTTCCTGCATACGATGATATTCCTGCATCATTGTGGTTACGTATTCGTGATGCACCTGCTGAAACGTTTTATCCAAAACATGCGCACGCATGGGGCGAGTTTATTTATACTTTTGATGGGGTACTTGAGGTCAGTATTGATCAGATTCACTACCTTACCCCTCCTCCGTACGGCATTTGGCTGCCTCCTCATTTACAACATAGTGGTATCAATCGTAATGAAGTGACGCACTGTACCTTATATGTACATGAAAGCCTGTGCCAAAACATGCCGCAACAAGCTGGCATTTTACTGACAGCACCGCTGGTTCCTGCATTGTTGGAACATATTCGTAAACATCCATTTTCAGAACAAGATCCAGAATATTTAAGGTTGCTGCAAGTATTATTGGATTCACTCACACATGCTGAACTGGTCGGAAGTTATTTACCAACCACACAGCATCCTTCCCTATCAAAAATATTAAGTCACTTACACCACTATCCTGCCGATAACAGTACGCTGCAACAACTTGCGAAAATGATTAACATGACCGAACGAACCCTAGCACGTTATAGCCAAAAGGAGCTTGGCATGTCGCTGCACGAATGGCGGCAACGTCTCAAAGTAATGAAAGCAATGTCGATGCTCAATCAAGGTAAAACCATAGAAAGCATCGCATTGGATTTAGGCTATGCCAGTTCATCCGCTTTTATATATATGTTTAAACGCTGGATGCACTTTACCCCAGACCAGTTCCGTAAGTTATATCAAGGTCGCTAATTCAGGCAAATCAATTGTCTGGTTCATTTTTTAACAATAAAAAAAGGCGCTGATATCTGAATATCAGCGCCATATCATTGACGGTTATGCTTTGACAAATGTATCCCAGTCATATTCGCCTGTTTGGGTAATCAATTTCATCGTCAGTTGATCATTTGGATGAAGTGCACCAACACCTGCTGGTGTCCCTGTCATAATCACATCCCCCGCTTCCAAGCTAAAAGACTGATTGATTTCAACCAATAACGCCCCGATATCGAACAACATATCTCGGCTAAAGCCATGCTGACGTTCTTCACCATTAATCATCAAAATAAGCTCTAATTCTTGTAGATCACCAATTTCGTCAGTTTCGACCCAATCCGCAAGTATACATGCACCGTCAAAAGCCTTAGCTCGCTCCCACGGTTCTCCTTTGCTCTTTAAATCACTTTGCAAATCACGCAATGTTAAATCTAATCCCAGCGTAATCGCACCAACTGCCTCTAAAGCTTTTGCCTTATCTGTTTCTTGAGATATCGGATGAGCAATGTGCAAACAGATTTCACATTCAAAATGACACTCGCCCAATGCCTGATTCCAACTTACGCCTTGTGCTAGTGAACCCAAGCTACTCGGTGGCTTCATAAATAAAATCGGACGATCTGGGATCGCATTACCCAATTCTTTCGCATGCTCGGCATAGTTTCGACCAACACAGACAATTTTTGAAGGACGTGTATTCATGGAAGCTCCTTGTTCTTTTAAACCGTTATTTATTTTTTAAAGCTATTTTCAAATTTACTTTGATCAGCAGGACTGGAAAAAGCACGTTTAGGTATAATCACCACTGTTTTCGTTTTTAGTTCTAACATATAAGTCAGCTTACCAGTAATGAAAGACTGTACTTCATTATAGGCTGCAGTTTGCTTTTTACCCGCGGCATAAAGTTCAAAGTGGTCTTGGTATAAATCAATGCCTTGTTCACTTTTGCCAAATTGGTAACGCACAAATTGACGCTTGAATAACAGAGGCAATAACCAAAATCGCATGATCGCTTGCATGATCAAAAAGAAAACACCAAGTGCCACATAGTAGCGCCCCACGCCAGTAAAACCTAAATAAATCCCCCAAAGGATAATTCCGATACTAATTGCGGGTGTTAGAAAACGAGTGATCGGTTTTTTGCCAAACGTAATCAAAGCAAAACCATCTTGAGATTCTTCTAAATTTAGATAATAGCGCGCAGAGAGTGTTGGACGTTGTTCAGACATAACATTCAATAGGTTGATCATAGACAGACATAGATACTACACCAGTTTATTGTCATTCATGTCGTTTTACATAATAGAGCTTTTGTCCGTACGCAAAAAAGTTATAAATTGACCAATTCAGATCACCTATAAAAATCAAAGGAATGTGATGTCTCGTTTAATTGCTCTGTTTACCATTTTTCTATGCTGCCTGACACAACATAGTTTTGCACAGCTCATTACATGGACGGATAATATCCCTAGCGCTTTGCAGCCCTTTCAAAATAAACCACAAATTTTGGCAAGCTATACGCAAAACCATATCTTTATCTATGGACATCCAGCTATAAAAACGGCTGTTCCAACCTTAAAAAGCAATCCACAACCCACAGCAAACTTTACTTCGGCTGCGATTATTGTTCCCGTGAACGCACAGCAAGTCGCTAAAACACTGACTGACTTTAATCAATATGTGGGGCTGTTCCCGACACTCAAATCTGCAAAAACATTGGCGCAATCAGGCAATACCACCCAAATGAAATATCGCGTGTCGATACCCACACCGATTCCTGTACTGAACTTTAATGAAGATGTCACCATGCAACATCAGCTTGCAGCCAACAGTATTTCAACCTTGGTAATTGATGCGCCCATTCCCTATGGGGTCGGTAAATTTGAATGGTTTGCATTGGATGAAAACAGAACCTTAATCACCCTGACACAATGGAGTGACTTAAATCAACCACAAGGTTTTTTATTTAAAAAAATTCTGAATGCAATACCAGAAGTAAAACTTGGTATTCCGAGCAGTGGCAGTGCCTTTATTTTAGAGGCATTGAGAAATCGTTTTATTGGATCAAATAGCACGCCACTGGCTGCGGGTCAAATCCCAAGCCCTCAGCTCACAACTAGCCAATTGGCAAAAGTTGCTCAACTGAGTCAAGCCGCGCAGCAGCCTGTTAGCTTTCTACACGCACCGACGACGTTGCCTTATACACATGGGCGGGAGTCCATGCGATTTACCACGACCTATCAATTTTATAAACAGCCCCCTCAACAGCTACAAAAATGGCTTGTTCCAAGTGCTTATCAAGCGTTATTTCCACGTCAGATCAAAAAAGTCAGCACCACCCCCCTCCAAAACCAAAGTCAGGAGGCGGATATTCACGTCAATGTCGGTCTGGGGGTAATTAGTATTCCATTTTCATTTAAATTGCGTTTTAACTATCCACAAAGCACTGAAAATAATTTTCATGCCAATGGTGGAGATTTACGCTATATCAAAGGACAAATGATCTTAAATGAAAACGATCAAGGATCTTTATTGAAAATGACCACAGCCATGAAAATCGACGAAAAAGCACCTTTTTTATTGAGAGCAATGCGCAGTCTCCCCTACCATGACACGTTGCCAGCAATCGGGGGCAACGCTGTGTTCGTACAGAAGATAAAAACTAAGATGTAGGATTTATTCACATAAAAAATAGGCACAAAAAAACCGCGATTAAGCGGTTTTTTCTATGGATCAAATTGGTGCGCTCAGAGAGATTCGAACTCCCGACCCCTTAGTTCGTAGCCAAGTGCTCTATCCAGCTGAGCTATGAGCGCATATTTGATGTTGGGCATTATACGCATTTTTCCCCAATTGATAAGTGCTTTTTCACGACTTCACTATCGTTTGGCTATAGATTCAGCAGCTGCTGTGTTTTAAAAAGTGTTTTCTTGTTTATAACACGGGTCTTTCTATGTTGAATTTATGTAAAGCCTTTGTATGTCATTCATATCTTTGTCATCGGGGCATACTTTTGGTACTAAGCACTAGATCAGGTTTTTTTCATTAAAATTCAGTATCGTATTAAAATTAATGAAGCCGACTTCAGTTCTATGAATTATGCAATTTTTATGAATAATCTGATTTAACTTATAAGATATATGTAGAAATTCTAATAAATATTTGATCATCAAAAAGTAGATGGCTGATTTATATGATATTTATGATTTATACAAATGTGATATATCAAGCAATATTGACACAATAATAATAACCAATAAATACTATTGCATAAGTTATGAGACAGGAGTCACATAATTATTAAGGTAAATAAAACAAAACTCCAATAATTATAGGTATATCGACATGTTATTTAAAAATATTTTATCACCCATTACAAGCATACTATCTCTTGGGAGTAGCAATAGCCAAGGAACGTCATCTTCTGTCAATACAGTATCGACAATAAAACAAGTTCATGTCGAAGAGAGTACAACCACAAATAATAGTAACAGTGGTACTCAAGTTGATGATGGCATATTCAATGGAATTGCAGCGGGTAATGGCGATCAGAACTACGGTGTTGGTGTGGGTAACGGTGATGGTCTCAACTTCACTTATCCATTCACAACGGCTTTTCATTCACTCGGAAATTCTTATTCTTGGCTTGGCGAAGCCTCGCCAGTCACTTCCGTCAATACTTCAACCACCTCATCGTCAGTCCACGTTCAGGATAACGACACCACAGACAACAGTAATTTAGGCATCGCTGCTGGCAATGGCAGTAACGGTGGTTTCTTAAATGGTATCGGTTCAGGCAATGGCGAACATAACTACGGCATTGGAAATGGCAATGGTGATGACGTTAATGTCACCACGCCTGTCACCGTGCCATTTGAAGCATTAGGTAACTCGTTCGCTGCAATTGGTGGTGGAGATGTCAACTCTATCAACACCACGCCGACCAGCTCGACGACCGTGATCGAAGACAATGACACCACCAATAACAGTAATAGTGGTGTTGGTGCTACGGGTAACGGTAATGGTGGTGGTCTACTCAATGGCGTTGCTGCGGGTAATGGCGAACATAACTATGGTATCGGCAATGGTAACGGTGATGATGTTAATGTCACTGTGCCTTGGACAACCCCAGTACAAGCGGTAGGCAACTCAATTGCAGGCATTGGCGGCGGAGACGTCAACTCTATCAATACTGCACCAACCACCTCATCCACACATATTCAAGACAATGACACCACCAACAACAATAACAATGGGACTGGCACGGCGGGTAATGGTAATGGCGGCGGCTGGTTAAATGGTATTGGTGCGGGTAACGGCGAACAAAACTACGGCATCGGTAATGGCAACGGCGATGATGCCGATATCACCATGCCAGTCACAGCACCATTCCAGGCACTCGGCAATTCAGTCGCAGGCATTGGTGGTGGCGACGTAAACTCAGTGAATACTGCACCAACCACAACCTCAAATGTGATTGAAGACAACGATACCACCAATAACAGTAACAATGGTGTCGGTGCTGCCGGTAATGGCAATGCAGGCGGATTACTCAATGGTGTTTCTGCTGGAAATGGCGAACACAACTATGGGATCGGCAATGGTAACGGTGATGATGCCAGTGTCGTTGCACCATGGACGACTCCTGTCCAAGTGTTAGGTAACTCATTCGCAGGAATCGGTGGTGGTGAAGTAAACTCCGTCAACACAGCACCAACCACGACCTCAAATATCGTCCAGGACAATGACACCACCAATAACAGCAACAACGCTACAGGTGCAGACGGTAGTACTGGCAATGGCATCGGCGGCTGGGGCAATGGTCCAGCATCAGGCAATGGCGAACAAAACTACGGCATTGGTAACGGAAATGGCGACGATGTCGGCATCACCGCCCCAGTGACCTCACCATTTAATGTCCTCGGTAACTCATTTGGCGGTACAGGTGGTGGCGGTGTTTCATCCACCAATACAGCGCCAACAAACACACTCAATCACGTCCAAGACAATGACAGCACCAACAACAGTAACAACGGTGCAGGCGTTGATGGCGCAACTGGCAATGGTATCGGTGGGCTATTGAATGGTGTAAGTGCGGGTAATGGTGACAAAAACTATGGTATTGGCAACGGCAACGGTACTGATGCGGATTGGACATCTCCAATCGTCACTCCAGTCAACGTGATGGGTAACAATGCTTCATGGTTTGGCAGTTCTGATCCAGATCAACCCACCAACACCTCAGTCAATAACGCATCAACCAACACCACCAATATTGTTGAAGACAATGACAATATCAACAATAGTAATAGCGGTACAGGTACTGCGGGCAACGGCATTGGTGGCTGGGGCAATGGACCAGCATCGGGCAACGGCGAACAAAACTACGGAATCGGCAACGGCAATGGCGATGATGTTGGTATCGTAATGCCGATCACCACACCATTAAATGGTTTAGGTAACGATTTCTCATTCTTTGGCAACTCCCATAACGCATCGACCAATGATGCCTCTACAACCACCTCTAATTTTGTATTTGATAACGACAGCACCGACAACAGCAATAGTGGTACGGGTGTTGATGGTGGTGCGGGCAATGGTATTGGTGGTGGCTTACTGAATGGTGTCAGTGCTGGTAATGGTGAACACAACTATGGTATCGGCAATGGAAATGGCGATGATGCCAGTGTCGTTGCACCGATCACCATGCCAATCAATGGATTAGGCAACTCCTTTGCAGTCTTTGGAGACTCGACCAACAACTCAGTCAATAATGGCTCAACCACCACAGTCAATTACATCGAAGACAACGACAGTATTGACAATAGCAATAGTGGTACAGGCGTAGGCGGTACCTCAGGCAATGGTATCGGTGGCTTACTCAATGGCGTAGGTTCGGGCAATGGTGAGCAAAACTACGGAATCGGTAATGGAAATGGCGATGATGCCGCTGTGGTTATGCCAATTACCTCACCTGTCAATGCACTCGGCAACTCTTTCTCTGTGTTCGGAAACTCGACCTCTAACTCTGTCAATGACTCATCCACAACGGCTATCAATCATTTTGAAGACAATGACAGCACCAACAATAGCAATAGCGGTACTGGTCTCGTTGGTGATGGCAGTGCAGGTAATGGTATAGGTGGTTGGGGCAATGGTGTCGCAGCAGGTAATGGCGACCATAACTATGGTATCGGTAATGGTATTGGCAATGATGCTGCTGTGGTCGCACCAATCACCACCCCGATCAGTGCGAATGGTAATGCCTTCTCGATCTTTGGTGATGCAACATCTAACTCAGTCAATGACTCATCAACCACAACCAGTAACTATTTCCAAGACAACGACAGCATTGACAATAGCAACAGTGGCGGCGGTGTCGGTGGTTCATCTGGCAATGGTATTGGTGGTCTATTAAATGGTATCGGCGCAGGTAATGGCGAACATAATTATGGCATCGGCAATGGTATCGCCGACGATGCCGCTGTGGTTATGCCAATTACGACACCAGTCAGTGCCAATGGTAATGCCTTCTCGATCTTTGGCAACGCCACCTCTAATTCAACCAATGACTCATCAACCACAACCAGTAACTACTTCCAAGATAACGACACTACCAATAACAGCAATAGCGGTGGTGATGGATCAGGCAACGGTACAGGTGGTGGTATAGGTAATGGTATAGCTGCTGGCAACGGTGAGCATAACTACGGTATCGGCAATGGTATTGCTGATGATGCAAGCATTGTCGCACCAATAACAGTGCCAATTAGTGCCAACGGGAATGCCTTCTCCATCTTTGGCAATGCGACCTCAAACTCAACCAATAATTCATCGACCACAACCAACAACTACGTTCAAGACAATGACACAACCGACAACAGTAATGGCGGCGGTAATGGAACAGGTGGTGGTTCAAGTGGCGGCTTCCTAGGTCTAGGTGGCATGCTCAATGGTATTGGTTCAGGCAATGGTGAACATAACTACGGTATTGGCAATGGGAATGGCGACGATGCCAGTATTGTCATGCCAGTTGCAGTTCCAATTAACTTCTCAGGTAATGCAATATCTGTTTTTGGCACTGCCACATCGAACTCAACCAATAACTCATCAACCACAACCAACAACCACGTCGAAGATAACGATTCAACCAACAACAGCAATGGTGCTGGCAATGGCTTCGGCACAGGTGCAGGTCTATTAGGTGGTCTGCTCAATGGTATTGGTGCAGGTAACGGTGAACATAACTACGGTATCGGTAATGGTAACGGCGATGACGCTAGCGTTGTTGCACCAATCACAATTCCGATTAACTTCTCAGGCAATGCAATCTCTGTATTAGACCTCAATAGCCTTAGTGAAGGAGACGTGCTCAGCCCTGTCACCAATGTCGTTGGTATTATTGCAGGTGATGGTCATGGTGGTACTGGTATTGTTGGCACAATTACTGGCATAGCTGGTGGTGTTATCGGTGATCCTAATGCAGGTGGTGGTTTACTAAACCCAATCACCAATGTAGTCGGCGGCATCACTGGAATCATCGGTGGCGGTGACGGCGGTCCTCTGGGTGCAATCACTGGCATCATTGGCGGTATTACGGGTGGCGACGGCAGCCCTCTTGATCTAATCACAGGTGTCATCGGTGGTATTGGCGGCGGTGATGGCGGTCCTCTTGATCTAATCACAGGTGTCATCGGTGGTATTGGCGGCGGTGATGGCGGTCCTCTGGGTGCAATCACTGGCATCATTGGCGGTATTACTGGCGGTGATGGTGGTCCACTAGGTCCAATCACTGGCATCATTGGCGGTATTACGGGTGGTGACGGTAGCCCTCTTGATCTAATCACAGGTGTCATCGGTGGTATTGGCGGCGGTGATGGTGGTCCTCTTGGTGCAATAACAGGAATCATCGGTGGTATCACTGGTGGCGATGGCGGTCCTCTTGGTCCAATCACTGGAATCATTGGCGGTATTACGGGCGGTGACGGCGGTCCATTAGGTCCAATCACTGGCATTATCGGCGGTATTACAGGTGGTGACGGTGGCAGCCCGCTCGATATCTTAACGGGTATTATTGGTGGCATTGCTGGTGGTGATCTTGGCAATAACCCTGTAACAGGTGTCATCCAAACGGGTATTGATATTCTTCAAGGCGTTGAAAGCCTCAAAACTGAAATCATCAATACAGGCATTAATACTGTCGCTGACACAATCATCGGTGTATTCCCTCAAGCAGAACATCCTGTTGGTGATCTCGCAAATCTTGGCACACTCACTTTTGAAACTTCTCGCGATACCGTCAACGGTACACTTGAAGCAATCTCTGATTTAGCTGGCGCTGATTTTGTTGGTGCGATGGGTAATGCTACTGGCGTAATTAGTACACTCATCAATAATGGTTCAACTGCTGCGGATATTATCCAACATGTTGTCGGTGAAGATCTGCTTGGTGGTGGCATCATCGGTGGTATTGGCGGTGGTGATGGCGGTCCGTTAGGTGCAATCACTGGCATCATAGGCGGTATTGGTGGCGGTGATGGCGGTCCTCTTGGTTCAATTACTGGCATTATTGGTGGTATCGGCGGCGGTATTGACGGCGGTCCATTAACGCCAATCACGAATATCCTCAGTGGCGATATCGTTGGAAACTTAAGTGATTTACTTTCAGTTAGTGTGGGTGACTGTGGTTGTAGCAGTAGTAATGGTGTAGATAGCATCTTGAATTCTGTTCTAGGCGCAACAACGTCTTCTCAAGGCTTCGCTCTTAGCAGTTCAGGTACAAACCTTACTGACCATCTTTCAGTTTCAAATATCAATCTCACTGAACAACTATTTGAAAGCACCAACCTTTTCTAATCCTGTTTAAATACAAAAAACCGCTGATATTTCAGCGGTTTTTTATATCAGACTGCTTTTATCAATCCGTTTTTCGCCCAATGGGAAAAGTACAAAGACATTAAATAATGATAAAAGAACGCTATGCATCCATTCAAAACGAAACAGTCTGATTTCATCAAAAATATATTTGAAAAAACGCAACCGATTGATAAGTTTTTTTAACATAAGAATAAAAAATCGTGATGAAAATTTACACACCCTCTTATAAAAAAATAGAATTAATCTATAAATAATTGATATATATTAATATTAAATAAGTAATAAATAACTGAAATATTTACTTTCAAACAAGCAACAAATTTCATAATTTTTTGATTCATTGAGCGGTAATCTCGGTAAATATTGCCCTTTATCATATCTTAATCAATTGATTTATTAGGCTAAATCAAAAAATGACAAATTCTCAAGAGATTTCTACCATAAGACTTTTTGCCACAAAAAAATTAAAAACAAATAAATAAAATCAAATACTTAATCTATTTTAAACTCTTATTTAACAATTAAATCTGATCTTTAATGTACATTGACAAAATAATTGAAAAACATAACACTAAATTTGATTAATGAGACATAAATCACAGAATAACCGTAACCATTAATAAATAATTGAATCAAAACAACACAACTTCAAAAATATAGGTATCGTTATGCTTTTCAAAAGTCTTTTATCACCCATTAAAAGTATTACTTCAAATTTAACAGAGAGTAGTACATCGTCGGTTAGTAATTCAATCCTAGCCCCTCTTTCTCTTTCCACAATTACAAATATTCTATCTACAAATACTGTAACAAACACAATTAGTAGCTTAACTAGCAGCACAGATGGCGGTCCTCTTGGTTCAATTACTGGCGTTATCGGTGGTATTACAGGTGGTGGTGACGGTGGTCCACTAGGTCCAATCACTGGAATCATCGGTGGTATTACAGGCGGTGGTGATGGTGGTCCTTTAGGTCCAATCACAGGTATCATCGGTGGTATTACTGGCGGTGATGGCGGTCCTTTAGGTGCAATCACTGGAATTATCGG
>NZ_JAKZGG010000018.1:0-65034 GCF_022549455.1 Acinetobacter sp. NIPH 1852
AACATGGTGGCTGAAGGCATAGGTTGTGTGGTAACTCCCTAATGGTTTTCAGCCACCTTTTTTTCAAGCTAATTTCTTATCCGCGATTCAGGTTACTTAGTTTTTCCTCCAAAATAAGTAGTTTATTATTTTCTATCTCTTCATTCTTTAATTTAAATTGATCAACCCTCGCCCAATCTGGTTCTACTGTTAAATCTCCTTCTTGCTTAACTGCTTTTTCTAAGCTAACTATTTGTTTAATAAAATTATGAGAAAACTGTTGACCTATTACACTCCATTCTTCTTGCCCTTCATCAAAAAAGGAATCATCTGAAAAATTCATATTAGGCAAACCTATTAAAGCTCCATTTGAATTACTTGCATTCAAAATAAAACCTACTGTTTTATCTCCATGTTTAGTTTGCAAGCAAGGTACAACGGCTCCTTCAACTAATACTTGATATGAGGAATTGTCACCAAGGCTACTCCAATAGGTAGATACTACTTCTGATTTTTTAGGCGCTAATTTTATTTCTCTACCTTTCGAATTTGTAATTTTCAACTTAATAGGCAACATATCATAATTAGTATATGAAGCTACTATTCTAGTAGTTTGCCTATTTTTTCCAGTACCAGAATATTGTTTTTCTCCTGTTGCTATAAATACCTCTTGCAACTTATCTAAGAAAACAACAACTAACTTTCCATGATCCATTGCTGCTTTTATTTCTCTTTTCCAGTGCTCTGTTTTAGATTTAAGAGTAAAGGAATCGTAATCCGAAAGGCTTTTTTTCCCTTGAAAATAATCACCCCCTCTAAATAAGTAATCACTAATATCAGGCTGGATTAAAATTATATCCCAATCTAACAACGAAGTTTCTGAATCAAAATCACAATATTCAGCATCATCTCCATACAAAGAAAAGCCAATTGTTAAAATTTTCTTTTTAGCCATATTCTATATCTTTAAATAAAACCCCATCATCAAGATAGGGTCTTTTTTAAACAATATCAATTACTTTTAACTAAAGTATCAAGCCACTTGACCTTCTAAAAAGTCTTGAGCAAAACGCTGTAATACACCACCCGCTTCATAAACAGAAACTTCTTCTGTATCTAAACGGCACGTCACAGCATTTATATTTTTCTCTATTATTTCAAAAATTATTCGCCATTTGCCACATAATGGGCATACAAAATATCTGCAAAATCATTTTCAGTGACCTCGCCAATTACTAAGTCTCTGACAGCATCAGCTAACAGCTCGTTATCTTGTAGCAGTTCATAATCATTTAAAGACAAATATTCCAAGGCAACAGCTAATCCAGTCCGCTTATTCGCATCAGACAATGCATGAGCATTTGCGATACTTGAGGCATATTTAGCTGCTATTTCAAACACATCGTCTAAACCTTCATAAACAATCGCATTATCAACACGAGCTAAAGCACCTTGCAGCTTTCCAACATCCGCTGCACCTTTCATACCTTTTTCTGTAGCTAAAATAAAGGCATTAATCTCAATCACACGCTCAAATGGAAAACAAATAATATCCATTACATATCAGCAAGACGTTTAAATGTTTTGCTATGTGTACGCAACGCTAGTTTCGTTTCAGATTTGATGATCTGGCGACCAGCATCCCCTGACAAATCTAATTGCTTCGTTGCCTGTACTTTTGGGCGTTCAACCGCAGCAACACCATATTTTTCTACTTTTTTATTCATCAACCAATTCCAATAAAAAAAGCTCTATCCTAAGATAGAGCTTTCCTGTCATTTTTACAATGTTAAAGCATGATCAAGCCACTTGACCTTCTAAAAAGTCTTGTGCAAAACGTTGTAATACACCGCCTGCTTCATACACAGAAACTTCTTCTTCTGTATCTAAACGACAAGTCACAGGCACTTCAACGATTTCTTCACGACCATCAGCCGTCGAGCGTTCAATCACCAAAGTTAAGTCAGAACGTGGCGAGATATTACCAATCACACTATAAAGCTCAGTACCATCTAACTTTAAGGTCTTGCGATTGACGCCCGCTTTAAACTCAAGCGGTAATACACCCATACCGACTAGGTTAGTACGGTGAATACGCTCAAAACCTTCAGCCACGATCGCTTCAACACCTGCGAGACGAACACCTTTCGCTGCCCAATCACGGCTTGAACCTTGACCATAATCCGCACCCGCAACGATGATCAACGGTTGCTTACGATTCATGTAAGTTTCAATCGCTTCCCACATCCGCATCACTTCGCCTTCAGGCTCGACACGCGCTTTTGAACCTTGCTTAATGGTGCCGTCTGAACGAACCACCATTTCATTAAACAATTTCGGGTTGGCAAATGTCGCACGTTGTGTGGTGAGATGGTCGCCACGATGGGTTGCGTATGAGTTAAAGTCTTCCTCAGGCACGCCCATTTTCGCCAAATACTCACCAGAAGCACTGTCGAGTACAATCGCATTTGATGGAGACAAATGATCGGTGGTGATGTTGTCACCCAAGATCGCAAGTGGACGCATATTGGATAAAGTGCGTGGCGCAGCCAATGCCCCTTCCCAATACGGCGGACGGCGAATATAAGTACTCATTGGACGCCAATCATACAATGGGCTTGCTGCTTCTTCATTGACACCCAAATCAAACATTGGAATGTAGATTTTACGGAACTGTTCAGGCTTGACCGACTCTTTCACTAAGGCATCAATTTCAGCATCCGATGGCCAGATATCTTTCAGGTAAATTGGATTACCATCTTTATCTGTGCCTAAAGCGTCTTTTTCGATGTCAAAACGAATCGTTCCTGCAATCGCATAAGCAACAACCAATGGAGGTGATGCCAAGAATGCTTGTTTTGCGTATGGGTGAATACGACCATCAAAGTTACGGTTACCCGAAAGTACCGCAGTCGCATACAAGTCACGATCAATGATTTCTTGTTGAAGCACAGGGTCTAATGCACCTGACATGCCGTTACACGTGGTACATGCATAAGCCACGATACCAAAACCAAGTTTCTCTAGGTCTTTCAGTACGCCCGCTTCTTCAAGATATAGCGCAGCAGCTTTTGAACCCGGTGCAAATGATGATTTCACCCATGGCTTACGTGTTAAACCAAGTTCATTGGCTTTACGTGCCAATAGACCTGCCGCCACGGTATTACGTGGGTTTGAAGTATTGGTACACGAAGTGATTGCGGCAATGATGATTGCACCGTCAGGCATCAAACCATCAGTACGGTTCTCAACCACACCAGCAATGCCTTTGGCTTTCAAATCAGCCGTAGACACGCGCGCATGCGGGTTTGATGGACCAGCGATGTTGCGCGTTACGCTTGAAAGATCAAAACGAAGTACACGTGGATATTGTGCTTGGGTCATATCCGAAGCCCAAAGTCCAATTTCTTTGGCGTATTGCTCAACCAGTTTGACTTGGTCTGCTTCACGACCTGTCAAGGTTAAATAATCAATGGTGTTTTGGTCGATGTAGAACATCGCCGCAGTTGCGCCATACTCAGGGGTCATGTTGGAAATGGTCGCACGGTCACCAATCGACATGGTGTCTGCGCCTTCGCCGAAGAACTCTAAGTACGCACCGACCACACGCTCTTTGCGCAAGAACTCAGTGAGCGCCAATACGATATCGGTTGCAGTGATGCCTGCTTGACGTTGACCGACAAACTCAACCCCAATAATATCAGGCAGACGCATCCACGAAGCACGACCCAACATGACATTTTCAGCTTCTAAACCGCCGACACCAATCGAAATTACGCCAAGCGCATCGGTATGTGGTGTGTGTGAATCTGTACCCACACAGGTATCTGGGAATGCGATTCCATCACGCGCCTGAATCACTGGAGACATTTTCTCCAAGTTGATTTGGTGCATGATGCCGTTACCCGCAGGGATCACGTCGACATTTTTAAATGCTGTCTTCGTCCACTCAATAAAGTGGAAACGGTCTTCGTTACGACGGTCTTCAATGGCACGGTTTTTTTCAAACGCGTCAGGATCAAAACCACCAAACTCAACTGCAAGTGAGTGATCCACAATCAATTGTGTTGGAACCACTGGATTGACTTTCGCTGGATCGCCACCTTGCTCCGCAATGGCATCACGCAAACCTGCGAGATCAACCAAAGCGGTTTGACCTAAGATGTCATGACAAACTACACGTGCAGGATACCAAGGAAAATCCATGTCCTGACGGCGTTCGATTAACTGAGTTAAAGCATCGTTGAGCAATGTTGGGTCGCAACGACGTACCAATTGCTCTGCCAATACTTTCGAGGTATACGGCAAAGTTGCATATGCGCCTGGCTGAATATCTTCAATGGCTTGACGCACGTCATAGTATTCGAGCTGGGTATCGCCATTATAATTTGGCAGCGGTTTACGATATTGTGTGTTATTCATATTAGCCACGCTCCGCCAAAGCTTTGAATTCTAGATTTTCAGGACCTGTATAGTTCGCGCTTGGACGGATAATCTTGCCGTCTTGACGTTGCTCAATCACATGCGCTGACCAACCTGCGGTACGTGCAATCACGAACAATGGCGTAAACATAGCGGTTGGCACACCCATCAAGTGATAGCTCACTGCACTGAACCAATCAAGGTTCGGGAACATGTTCTTCACTTCTTTCATCACCGCTTCTAGACGTTCAGCGATCAAATACATTTTGTTATTTTCTTGCGCTTCAGCAAGATCATAAGCCACTTTCTTGATCACTTCGTTACGTGGATCAGAAATGGTATATACAGGGTGACCAAAACCGATGATCACTTCTTTCTTTTCAACACGACTACGAATGTCTGCTTCTGCTTCGTCGGCATTGTCATAACGCTGTTGAATCACGAACGCAACTTCGTTCGCACCACCATGTTTTGGTCCACGTAGCGCACCAATACCGCCTGTAATCGCTGAGTACATGTCTGACCCTGTACCTGCCACCACACGTGAGGTAAATGTTGATGCATTGAACTCATGCTCTGCGTACAGAATCAATGAGGTATGCATCGCTTCAATCCATTCTTCAGATGGTTTTTCGCCATGAAGTAGATGCAGGAAATGTGCAGCAATTGAGTCATCATCAGTTTCAACTTCGATACGGCGACCATTGTTGCTAAAGTGATACCAATACAACAACATTGAACCTAGGCTCGCCATCAATTTATCAGCAATGTCTTTTGCGCCCGCTTCGTTGTGATCTTCATGTTCAGGCGTTAAACAGCCCAGAACTGAAACGCCAGTACGCATCACGTCCATCGGGTGTGCCGAAGGTGGAAGTTGCTCAAGTGCCGTTTTAAGTGCTGCTGGTAAGCCACGCAGTGCTTTGAGTTTTGCTTTATAGGCTTTCAGTTCAGCTTTGTTTGGCAGTTTGCCATGGACCAGCAAGTGTGCCACTTCTTCAAATTGGCTGCCCACTGCGAGGTCAAGAATGTCATAGCCACGATAGTGTAAGTCATTGCCGCTGCGCCCTACAGTACACAATGCCGTGTTACCAGCAACTTGACCACTGAGTGCAACTGATTTTTTTGGTTTGAAGCCTGTTGGCGTTTCATTACTGCTCATAAGATTGTCCTTTTTTTATATCTTTGGGTTAAAACTTGCCAATTCCCTAATCCCCCTAAATCTCCCTTTTAAAAGGGGGACTTCACATTCATCCTAGACAATCTAAGATTTATGTTATTCCCCTCTTTTTCAAAGATGAGGAACATGGTTCCGCAAGGGGGGAGATTTATTACTTATTACTTATTTCTTTTCAAAAGTTCCATCTAGATATTGTTCAAACGCATGGTAGTTAATACGCTCATACAATTCTTGACGAGTTTGCATGGTGTCCACCACATTCTTTTGTGTACCTTCTTTGCGTAAAGTCTCATACACATTTTCTGCCGCTTTATTCATCGCACGGAATGCAGAAAGTGGATATAAAGCAATACTAACATCAGCAGAAGCCAATTCTTCCGTGGTGAATAATGGTGTAGAACCAAATTCAGTAATGTTCGCCAATACAGGAACTTTGGTCAAATCAGCAAACTGCTTATACATAGCCAATTCAGTAATTGCTTCAGGGAATAACATATCCGCCCCTGCTTCAATATATGCACCTGCACGATCAATCGCTGCTTGTAAGCCTTCAACCGCCAAAGCATCCGTACGTGCCATGATCACAAAACTATCATCAGTACGTGCATCAACCGCTGCTTTAATGCGGTCAACCATTTCTTGTTGTGTCACGATTGCTTTATTTGGGCGGTGACCACAACGTTTAGCACCGACTTGATCTTCGATATGCATTGCTGCTGCACCGAACTTAATCATCGACTTGGTGGTACGTGCGATATTAAATGCAGATGCGCCGAAACCCGTATCCACATCCACCAATAATGGTAAGTCACAAACATCAGTGATACGACGCACATCTGTCAATACGTCATCAAGGTTGCTAATGCCTAAATCAGGTAAGCCCAACGAACCTGCCGCGACACCGCCACCTGATAAATAAATGGCTTTATAACCTGCACGTTTTGCCAATAAAGCATGGTTTGCATTAATTGCACCTACCACTTGTAATGGTTTTTCTTGTGCGACCGCGTCGCGGAATAGCTGACCAGCAGACTGTTTAGCCATGTTGATATTCTCCTTGAGTTTGCAGCAATGTTTGCTCAACAATTTTGTAGGATGCATTGATGTGACGGTGCATCAGCATTTCGGCGAGTTCACCGTCACCTTCAGCAATCGCATCTAAAATGCGGATATGTTCGTCCAAAGCCTTACTTGGTCGATCAGTGGTATTTGAAAACTGGATTCGATACATACGAATGAGGTGATATAGCTCATCACACAACATTTTTTCGAGGGTCTTATTGCCACTACTTTTGATAATGCAGTAATGGAAATCATCCTGCCCTTCTTGTAAATAATAGCCTTTACCTGCTTTAAAATTTTCATCCTCCGCATGCAACCGTAATACATCGCGTAATGCCAAGATTTGTTTTTTATCGATATGTTGCGCAGCGAGTTTGCAAGCCAACCCTTCTAAAGAAGCACGAATCTGATACAGCTCTTGGAACTGTTGCAGCGAGAGAGAAACGACACGTGCGCCAATATGCGCAGTACGCTCCACCAACTTCTGTCCTTCGAGACGATGAATCGCCTCCCGCAAAGGCCCACGGCTAATCCCATAAATACGTGCCAGTTCAGGTTCAGAAATCTTACTTCCCGCAGGAATCTGCCCCAGAACAATCGCCGATTGAATTTGCTTAAATACGTGTTCCGTCAGTGTTCTTCCCTGACTGGTGCTGATGGCTTGTGGAACAAGGGTATCCTGCATATTGTCGACAATCTCTACCGTTTTGATGATTTTATAACGAGATATGACAAAAATTGCAATAGGATTGTCAACAATAAATAGTAGGTCTACTGTCAACCTTATTGCTATATCGTTGCGAGAACTAAAGTAGCAATCAAATCAAACCTCGGACTAAAAACAGATAAAACAAAAGCTTATAAAACAGAGGCAACTGCATCTTGATTTTCTTTTTAACACCCAACGAACTTTGTCCTTGAGATTCTACGACGATGGTATGACAGCTTGATTGTCAACAATCCTGATAATCTGTTGGTCATTGACTAATTTTGTAAGTAAATACTGCACTAGAAATGCAAATAATAGAGTGCTTCATCTGCACTTTATTGGTACATTATTGGGCATTCAAAAACACCTCCATGCCCCTTGTTGAATAAAAGGACATTGTTAATGTTTCAACATATCCCACCTTATGCAGGCGATCCAATTCTTTCATTGATGGAACAGTTCAATGCTGATCCACGCGCTGAAAAGGTGAACCTCAGTATTGGTTTGTACTATAACGAAGACAGCATCGTTCCTCAGCTTGATACCATTATCGAAGCGCAAAAACGCATTGCACCGAAGAATACGCAAACCAAGCTTTATCTTCCAATGGAAGGTTTCAAACCTTACCGTGAAGCGATTCAAGCCTTATTGTTTGGTGCGAATAGCCCAGCAATTCAACAAGGTCGTGTTGCGACGATTCAAACATTGGGTGGATCAGGTGCATTGAAAGTCGGTGCAGACTTTTTAAAAACGTATTTTCCAAATTCAGAAGTTTGGGTCAGCCAACCGACTTGGGATAACCATGTTGCCATCTTCAATGGTGCAGGCATCAAAAGCAATTTCTATCCATACTTCGATGCTGAAACGCGTGGTGTCGATTTTGATGGCATGTTGTCTACGCTAAAAACATTGCCAGAACAAAGCATTGTGTTGTTACATCCTTGCTGTCATAACCCAACAGGTGCGGATTTGAATCCAGCACAATGGGATCAAGTGATTGCGGTATTAAAACAAGGTAATTTGATTCCATTCCTCGACATCGCTTACCAAGGTTTTGGCGATGGTATGGAACAAGATGCCTATGCAATCCGCGCCCTAGATCAATCTGGCTTAAACTTCATCGTCAGCAACTCATTCTCTAAAATCTTCTCGCTGTACGGCGAGCGTGTTGGTGGTTTGACTTTCGTTTGTGATGATGCAGAAGCAGCAAAATGCACATTCGGTCAGTTGAAAGCAACGGTTCGTCGTATCTACTCTAGCCCACCAACAACAGGTGCATGGTTAGTGGATCAAGTGTTAAATGACGCTGCACTGAACCAACAATGGCAAGACGAAGTCAAAGAGATGCGTGAGCGTATCCTTAAAATGCGTATCATCTTAAGAGATGAGCTGACCAAAGCATTGCCAGAACGTGACTTTAGCTACTTGGTGAATCAAAAAGGCATGTTCAGTTACACAGGTTTAACTGCTGAACAAGTGGATATCTTGCGTGAAGAATACGCAATCTACCTCGTTCGTAGTGGTCGTATCTGCGTTGCTGGTTTAAACATGAATAATGTCTATAAAGTTGCGAAAGCGGTTGCTGAAGTTTTAGCGAAATCTGCTTAACTTATAAATTCATCTACACTTCTTTACTTAAGAATGGCTGTTTCAACTGAAGCAGCCATTTTTTATTTTCCGCTGTCTTTGTATACTGCAAGGTATTAATAAACAACAAACAGCGCTTTCAAATATGACACAACTCACTTGCTTTAAAGCCTATGATATTCGTGGCAAACTCGGTACAGAACTCAATGAAGAGATTGCCTATAAGATTGGTCGCGCTTATGGACAAATCTATCAACCGAACAGCATTGTGATCGGTTGTGATATCCGTTTAAGCAGTGAAGGCTTAAAACAAGCCACCATTCGTGGACTCAATGATGCAGGTGTGAATGTCCTTGATTTAGGAATGACAGGGACGGAAGAAGTCTATTTCGGCGCATTCCACCTCGATGTTGAGGGCGGTATTGAAATCACTGCCAGCCATAATCCAATGGATTACAACGGCATGAAATTGGTCCGTGAAAATGCCCGTCCAATCAGTGCGGATACTGGCTTAAAAGAGATTCAAGCATTGGCTGAATCAGGTCAGTTCGTTGAAGTCGCACAAAAAGGAACGACAGAAAACTATAATATTCTGCCTGAGTTCATCGAGCACCTACTGACCTATATTGACCCACAAAAAATTAAACCGCTTAAATTGGTGGTAAATGCTGGTAACGGTGCAGCTGGTCATGTGATTGATGCGATCGAACAGAAGTTCCAACAGCTCAATATTCCAGTGGAATTTATTAAGATTCATCACGAAGCGGATGGAACATTCCCAAATGGTATTCCTAATCCGATCCTGATCGAGAATCGTGACAGCACTCGTGATGCAGTACTTAAACATCAAGCCGATATGGGGATTGCATGGGATGGTGACTTTGACCGTTGCTTCCTATTTGATGAAAAAGGTCAGTTCATAGAAGGCTATTATATTGTTGGCTTATTGGCTCAAGCGTTCCTGATCAAACAATCAGGTGAGAAGATCGTGCATGATCCACGTCTTGTTTGGAACACCTTCGATATTGTAGATAAATATCAAGGGATTGCGGTACAGTCAAAATCTGGTCATGCCTTTATTAAAGATGTGATGCGTGAACACAATGCCGTTTACGGTGGCGAAATGAGTGCACATCATTATTTCCGTGATTTTGCTTATTGCGATAGCGGGATGATCCCTTGGCTACTCACCATTGCCCTACTCTCTGAGACAGATCAATCACTTTCGACTCTCGTTGAAAATATGATTGAAAAATTTCCATGTAGCGGTGAAATCAACTTTAAAGTGGCTGATACTCAAACAACGGTACAAAAGATCTTTGATCATTATGCGGATCAAAACCCACAGATCGACCGTACTGATGGGGTAAGTCTCGATTTTGGTGCTTGGCGTTTAAATGTACGCGCCTCAAATACAGAGCCATTGTTGCGCTTAAATATTGAAAGCCGTGCCGACAAAAATCCTCAACCGATGCAGGTTTATGTCGATGAGTTGACGCGTTTAATTTCAGCTTAGCAAATAAAAGAAGGAAATCTTTTTAGAGCAAAAGATTTCCTTCTATAACACCATTGTATTTTAAGTTTCTGTCTTGCCTAATAATACTCTCAATAGACCTTGTGTCGATGCATCAAACACTGATAAATCATCTTGTTCGCGGTTTAAAATTGGCAAAAGCTGATTAGCGATTTCTTTGCCTTTTTCTACGCCCCATTGATCAAATGGATTGATATTCCATAGTACAGATTGCACAAAAACTTTATGTTCATAAAGCGCAATCAACATACCTAAACTATAAGGATTCAACTCTTTTAATAAAATGGTCGAACTTGGCTGATTGCCTTCGTATTGTTTATATGCGGGTAAATCTCTGAGTTCATCTGCTGCGAGTGCCTGATTACCAAATGCCAATAAACGAGATTGGGCTAAACAATTTGATAATGCGAGATGATGCTGTTCAACCAATGCATCGGCACTTTCGACATAGGTAAATTGATTGGCATTATACCGTTTAACAGGGGCAATAAAATCACAGCTGACCGAATGTGTGCCTTGATGTAACAACTGATAAAATGCATGCTGAGCGTTTGGACCCACTTCCCCCCATACAATTGGACAGGTTGCCATCTCCACCTTTTCGCCATTACGTTGAGTTGACTTACCATTGGACTCCATTTCTAATTGTTGTAGATAGGAGGCAAAATACTTAAGTCGACCATCATAAGGCAAGACCGCATGGGTCTGAATATCAAGGAAATTATTGTTCCACACGCCCAACAAGCCCATTAATACTGGAATATTTTGAGCAAATGGCGCAGTTTGGAAATGTTGGTCAATCGCATAAGCACCAGCTAAAAGCTGCTTAAACCCATCCACACCAATCATTAATGCGATCGGTAAACCAATACATGACCACAGTGAATAACGACCGCCCACCCAATCCCACAATAACAATTGCTTATCAGGAGCGATTCCCCATTCCGTCATTTTTTCTGCTTTGGTTGAAACCCCAATAAAATGATTGGTCAGAATTTTGGCATCTGTACCCAAGGATTTTTCTAACCACTGACGTACCGTTTCGGCATTCGAAAGCGTATCAATCGTACCAAAAGATTTTGACGAAATAATAAATAAAGTCGTTTCAGGACGTAGCTGATGGAGTAATGCCGAAAGCTGACTACCATCCATGGTTGAAACAAAATGAACATCCAAGGGTTTTGCTGTCTTGACCTTAAAATCTGACAGTGCATGCGTCACCATCAATGGCCCCAGATCAGATCCACCCACCCCAATATTCACCACATCCTGAATCACTTCACCTGTTGCACCACGATATTGTCCAGTATGGATCTTTTCCACCAAGGCATACATGTGCTCGAGTTGTGATTGAACATGCTGATTAATATTAGAAAAATCTGGACTGGTTTTTGGTAACCTTAAGGCCCAATGCATCGCAGCACGATGCTCTGTGAAGTTAATCTGCGCTGATGAAAATAGTTTTTTGATCCATTGCGTTAAATCTTGGCTGTGCGCTAAATCCACTAATCCATCTAGAATAGGCTGATCAATCCGGTGTTTACTAAAATCTAAAACAATTTGATCGTATTCCACTGAAAACTTGTTAAAACGTGATGCATCCGCAGCAAATAATTGATTCAGGTGCATTTCTTTAAATTGTGCTTTCAAACTAGATAAGTGTTCCAATACAGTACGCTGATCTTTGACTGGAAATGGATGCATAGGATTCATCATAATTAACGCCCCACGCCCATGTATGCAAAACCTTGTGCTTTCACATACTGTGGGTCATATATATTACGCCCATCTAACACCAACGGATGTGTCATACACTGTGCCAATCGCTTAAAGTCAGGACTCCAATATTGTTTCCATGCCGTCAAAACACATAAACCATGAACATTTTGAACAGCCGCATATTGATCATCACATAAGATCAGATCATCACGCTGACCATACATCGTACTAATTTCTTCTAAGGCTTGTGGATCATGTAACTGAACAGTTACCCCCTGCGCCCAGAGTGCAGCCAACATTTGATGAATCGGGGACTGTTGAATACTCGAGGTATTCTCTTTAAAAGAAGCTCCCCAAATGGCAACTGTTTTGCCTTGTAAATCACCGTGGTAATAATTCCAAAACTTACGGAATAAGATTTCTTTCTGCTGCTCGTTGATCTCCCAAACTTGAGCAAGCAATTGGCTTTTGACCCCTGTATTGGCCACAGTATTTGAAAGCGTCAAAATATCATGTGAAAAGTTCTCACCACCAAAACCAGCACCAGGCGCTAAATAAGCCGTACCAATCCGATTATCCGCAGCCATGCCCTGACGTACCGAAGCAATATCAATACCCAACTTTTCTGCAACAACCGCAAGATCATTGATATAACTAATCCGTGTCGCCAACATGCCAGAAATACTCAGCTTAGTAAATTCCGCATCTAAAACTGGCATAAATAAATAATGCTGTGCCAATGGGAAAAAAGGCCGTAATAGTTCTTTCACTTTTGCTTGCACATCAACTTGCATACACCCAACGATCAACTGCTTCGCTTGCGTTAAGCTCTGTAAAGCATTACCTTCCTGCATGGTATCAGGTAAATAGACCCAGTCATCATCTGACAATATCTGTTGGAATTTTTCAGTGCCATGCAAACCAAATGTTGAAGCATTGATCATCAATTTTGGATGGATGATTGGACGTTGTCTTAACGATTGCAAAAGTTGAAAAACTTGTGCTTCTTGGGTCTGATTAAAGCTAAACAAATAGACATCAATATCTAGGGGGATACTGTCCAAATCACGATAGTTGAGAAAACCACTGCTCTGTTGTTTTTCCAACAATCGACTGACATTTTCATCATGAAATGAATATTGCAGATCATCTGTTACAGCATTGGGATGTGAACACCAATACACACTGTGCCCTGATTCTGACAATAAAGCGGACATCACCCCTGCATATAAGGTATTGCCAAAGATTGCAACTTTCATAACCATTCGCCCTAAAAACTATAGGGCTAATTCTTGAATTAAGCCCTTAAAATCAGCACCCAACTTTGGATGTTCAATACCGTAGTGCAATACCGCTTTGAGATATCCGATCTTGCTTCCGCAGTCAAAAGTTTGACCTTTCATACGATAAGCTTCGACTATCTGTGACTGCTGTAATGCCGCAATCGCATCAGTCAATTGAATTTCATTTCCAGCCCCACGTGGTGTTGTTTCTAACAATGCCATAATTTGCGCTGGCAAAATATAACGCCCCACCACCGACAAATTTGAAGGTGCTGTTCCAACCTCTGGCTTTTCAACAATCCCTTGCATGACGATACTTTCGCCTTCACTCGGTGAAACCGTCACATCCACAATACCATATTGATCAACCAAATGATCAGGTACAGCCTCAACCATAATCTGGGACGCTTGGGATTGTTGAAACCGCTGAATCATCAAAGACAGATCATTCTCTGTATGCTGATTATTTTTAACTAAAACATCGGGTAATAACACAGCAAAAGCTTCATCACCCACAATATCTTTGGCACACAATACTGCATGACCTAATCCTAAAGGTTGGGGCTGGCGTACGCTGACCACACTGACATGCTTAGGTAAAATATCAGTAATTTCTTTGAGTAAATCAAATTTCTTTTTTTGTTCTAGCGTGGTTTCAAGCTCAAAATTACGATCAAAATAATTCTCAATCGAAGCCTTGGAGGAGTGCGTGACTAAAATAATCTGTTCAATACCTGCCTCGACCGCTTCCCGAACCACATATTCAATTGCTGGACGATCGACCACCGTGACCATTTCCTTTGGAATTGACTTACTCGCTGGTAAAAACCGTGTACCTAAACCTGCAACAGGTAAAATGGCTTTTTTAATCATATTCTCTCTCAATTTAGTTAACTCGAACGTCACCGCTACGTTTATACCCATCAACATAATGTTCAAGCTGCGTTAAAGCCCAATCCACATCATGGTCAACTGCGGTCATTTGATTAATTTTAGCAAAGATCGCTTGTACTTCTTGTAAAGGATAATGCTTTTCAAATGACCGTAAAATCCGAGTATGTTGCGTATATTCAGTATTATCCTGATCAATCAAAAGTTCTTCATATAGCTTTTCACCTGGGCGTAAACCACTATAAGCAATTTCAATGTCCCCTGTGCTTGAACCAGTCTCACGAACTTTTAGACCACTCAATTTGATCATTTGACGTGCCAAATCTTGAATTCGAACAGGTTCACCCATATCCAACAAGAACACATCTCCACCTGACCCTAAGGCTCCCGCTTGAATCACAAGCTGCGATGCTTCAGGAATAGTCATAAAATAACGCGTCACGTCTGGATGAGTCACGGTAATCGGACCACCGACTGCGATTTGCTGTTTAAACAAGGGAACCACTGAACCTGAAGAACCTAGGACATTACCAAAACGGACAATACTAATTTGAGTGTTGGGTTTTGTTTCAGCAACTGCTTGACAGTATAACTCTGCCATACGCTTAGATGCACCCATGACATTGGTTGGTCGGACTGCTTTATCAGTTGAAATCAAAACAAATGTTTCAACGCCTTTTTCTACGGCTGCATTTAAACTATTTGCAGTACCAATCGCATTATTTTTTAAACCTGCAATTGGATTGCATTCAACCAAAGGCACATGTTTATAAGCGGCAGCGTGATAGACCGTTTGCACTTGATATTGTTCAATAATTCGTTCTAATTTTTGTTGATCTTGTACTGTACCCAAAATCGATACAATCTCACAGTTTGCAGTTAAACGTAATTCTTTATCAATACTGTATAAAGCAAATTCGGTTAACTCATATAAAACCAATAATTTCGGTTGATTCTTAATAATTTGACGGCATAACTCCGAACCAATCGAACCACCTGCACCCGTGACCATCACCACTTTATTTTGAATATTTTTAACCAAAAGATGGGCAATAGGCGGAATAGGATCACGCCCGAGTAAATCAATAATATCGACTTCTTGAATATCAGAAACTCGGATTTCTCCATCGACTAACTGAGTCAAGCCTGGTAATTCAGTAATCTTTAAACCAGAAGATTCAAACTGTTGAATAATTTCAGTTTTTCGTACTCGCCCAACAGAAGGTAGTGCAAGTAAAATTTCATCAATATGTTCTTTTTCAAAACGCTGTAAGGCTTTTTCAACAGAATAAACATTTAAACCGCCAACGATTTGGCCTTGTAACGAAGCATAATCATCAATAAAAAAGATCGGAAGATGGTCATCTGAACGATGTAATGCCGCTGCAATTTGCTGTCCTGCATCACCTGCACCATAAATCGCGATCCGTTTGCGTCCCAACTCTGAATAAAATGAAACTTTGACCACGAAACGAATAAACGCTCGACTCGTCCAAACCCACGTAAACATCATAAAACCAAACATAAACGGAATAGACATCGGAATATGTGCTTTGGTGATATATGTCAATGCATATAAGCCCAACATAGTCAAAAAAACAGCCAATGCGAGTTTGACGATAAAAACTTCATTAAAGGTTCGGACAATAAAACGATAGACACCTGTAACAGCAAGACAACTAATCGCAATCAAACTAACGAGCAAAGATCCATGATCAATGCCTGAAACAACATCTGCGTTCAAATCAAATAAACGAATGACATAACACAGCCACAAAATGACAGGAAAAGCTAAGATATCCAAAATAACAAGGAAAAATTGTTTATACAGCCTAGGCGCTGAGGCAAATTGATGAATAATCTTTTTCACAGTGATCTTCTAATCATCCCACATTCAGTTTGATCTTTATACGCACTTCTAATGTAACTGAAAATAACTTTTACACATCAAATACGCAATACTTAAAATAGCAGGATATACGTCTCATATCCTGCTATTTTCTATTGATTAGTTACTGATTTTAACTGGCTATAGCTGCTTGTATTTTTTGAATAGCATCTACAGTTTTTATCAAACTTTCTTCACTCAAATTAGGATGAACCAGAAACATTAAACTTGTTTCACCAAGTTGCTTTGCATTTTTCAAACGTTCAGCGGGTCGCCAAGGCGTATTATCAAAAGCATGTTCTAAATAAACCTCTGAACATGAACCGCTAAAGCACGGCACTTGTTGAGCATTGATTTCATGCATCACTCGATCACGCGACCACCCTTCAGGCAGCGCATCCAAATTTATCTGTACATAACATTTATAGTGCGCGTGTACATAGTTATCTGCTGGTCGATGTACCGTGAAGTACGGAGAGTTTTCAAATGCCTTGAATATTTTCTCTGCATTTTGGGTTCTATTTTTAGTCCATTCAAGCATTCGTGTTAATTGAATTCGACCAATCACGGCTTGCATTTCCATCATACGCCAGTTGGTTCCAAATGAATCATGTAACCAACGAAAACCTGGTGGGTGCTGTTTGTTATAAATACTGTCAAAGCTTTTGCCATGATCTTTATAAGACCACATTTTCTTCCAAAGACTTTTATCATTGGTGGTGACCATACCGCCTTCGCCCCCTGTCGTCATAATTTTATCTTGGCAAAATGACCAAGCTGAAATATGACCAATTGATCCAGCGGGTTTACCATTATATTGTGCGCCATGTGCTTGAGCACAATCTTCAATGACGTATAAACCTTTTTCTTCAGCAAGCTGCATAATCGGATCCATATCACACATCCAACCTGCCAAGTGCACACAAATAATGGCTTTGGTATTTGGTGTCAAAACGGCTTCGATAGTCCGTCTAGATATATTTTGAGAATCTAATTCAACATCCGCAAAAATTGGGTTTGCTCCTGCGGTCACGATCGAGCTTGCTGAAGCAAGGAAAGTTCGAGACGTTACGATTACATCGTCCCCTGCACCGATGTTTAGGGCTTTGAGCGCGACATCCAATGCAACAGTTCCATTCGCCAATGCCACAGCAAATTGTGTTCCTGAAAAGGTGGCAAACTCTTTCTCAAACTCACGGCATTCTTGCCCTGTCCAATAGTTTACTTTGTTTGAAAGCAATACTCTCGATACGGCATCGGCTTCTTGTTGAGTAAAACTCGGCCATGGTTCAAATGCTGTGTTTAACATGATTACCCTCTATGTTTTCCAATTAACATTTATATTTCAGCGATTGCCTGTTCGTGTTAAAAAAATGGATTTTTCTTAACACGCTCTTACCCTCATGTTAAAAAAAAGGGATTTTCTTAACATGTTCTTGCTCTCATGTTAAGAAAATGGGATTTTCTTAACATGTCACTTATTTTATTGAATCAAACATTATCCATCTTTGCGAGAAGAAGGTATTTTTTCTCCGACAGCTAAAAGTAGATTATATAAATCATCATTTAGATAATAGTTATCTTTACCAATCTTATGTTTTGATAATAAGCCAATCTCGACAATATCATCCAAATAGCGAGAAGCTGTTTGACGTGTCACCTGTAGCTCATTGACGACAAAATCAATTTTTGTATATGGATGACAAAACATATTATTGATCAAATCTTGACTATAAATCTTAGGCAATTGATCACGCAGCAAGATCTTATGATGTTGCATTAAATCTCGTATTTTAGACACTAAAATCGTTGTTTGACGTGAAGTCTGTTCAATTGCATCTAGCATAAAAAGTATCCACTCCTCCCATTTTCCATGATCCCGAACCTGTTGCAATAGATCATAGTAAACGACTTTATGAGTATTGATATAACGAGAAAGATAGAGAATGGGTAAACCAAGTAAACCTTGCTTTACGAGGAATAAAATATTAATAATCCGTCCTGTGCGCCCATTACCGTCATAGAAAGGATGAATACTCTCAAACTGATGATGAATAACAGCCATCTTCACGAGATCATCCCAGTCACAAAGTTCATCATCATTGATAAACTGCTCAAGATTACGCATGTATTGAATAATTGCATCAGAATGTTGAGGAGGTTCATAAACAATTTCTCCTGTTTTCTTATTCTTTAGCACTGTCCCAGCTTGTGTACGATAGCCTGCATTATTTTCTTCAATACATATCTGAATCTCTAAAATATGTCTTTCCGTCAACAGCCCTGTAGATAATACTTGTTCAAAACCATTTCTTAATGCTATTGCATAACTATGCACTTCTTTAGCCGCAAGACTAAGAAACTGCTGTGTTGAACTATCACTTTGGTATAGATCATCTTGCGTAGTAATAATATTTTCAATCGCGGAACTATCTTTTGCCTCTTGCAACGAAAGTGTATTCAATAAAATTGCCTGATTAGGAATACTCGCAACCACACCTTTCAGCTCAGCAAGTGCTTGATGTGCCTTGGCTGCTTTTTTCAATACAACCTTACTTTCAACATCCCCAATGTGAGGAAGCAAAGGAAAATGGCTCATATATTTCAAACCTAAGAATACTTATTTCTCTAAAATCCGTGCAGGATTGCCAACCACTGTTACACCAGGCGGAACACTCTTGGTGACCACAGCACCCATGCCCACAATCGCACCTTTTCCTATGACCAAAGGCTTGTCAGGTGCTCCCTGTTTAATCACCGCACCAGTACCAATATAAGCATGATCTTCAATATGGATATTGCCATTACATTTCACGCCGGGAGCAAAAGTGACATAGTCACCAATGACACAGTCATGCTCAATATAACTGTAGAGATTGGCGTGAAAACATTTACCAATCTTGATATTAGAAGTGATGGTTACAAACGGACTCAGGGCTGCACCTAGGGCAATCTCAATGTCATCCATACGTACGACATTATCTGCCTGAACCGTCCAGAGCTCAATTGCATCTTGTTCAAGTTTTATCGCTATTTTTTCACGGATCTGACTATTGGCAATCGCAATGAGAACTGTCTTTCTATCCGCCTTTAGATTTTTAAATGCTGCGTAATTTAAGGCTGTATGCCCATTAACCGTTATTTCTTCGATCAAGCTATCATCAATAAAATAGATTTCGGCATTTATATTCTGCCGCTGTAATTGCTGGCGAGCCACAGGCATCAAGCTTCGGCCACAACCTGAAGCACCATACACGGCATAGATTTCAATCATGAATTTTGTCCGTTTTTGTACCGGTAAATTTGGTCATGGTCGCTTCACCCTCGGCACTGATATCCTCTTTTGCTAAAACTTTATGTACGGTTTTAAACATGATTTTAAAGTCGAGCCAAGTGGATCGATTTTCCACATACCAGGTATCCAGCTTGAACTTCTCTTCCCAGCCTATGGCATTGCGGCCATTGACCTGTGCATGACCGGTCATACCCGGGCGCACGTCATGGCGTTTGGCCTGTTCAGGGCTGTAAAGCGGCAGGTATTCCATCAGCAATGGGCGTGGGCCAACAATGCTCATATCACCTTTAATCACATTCCATAGTTCCGGCATTTCATCCAGACTGGTGGAGCGCAGCATTTGACCAAAAGGCGTTAGACGTTCACTGTCCGGAAGTGGATTGCCCTGCTCATCCACCGCATCTTTCATAGTGCGGAACTTGATCATTTCAAAAGGCTTACCATGTAAACCAGGGCGTACTTGGCGAAACAAGACCGGAGAACCCAGATTTTTTCGTACTTTATAGGCCACGAAAGCATAGAGCGGTGAAAGCAGGATCAGGGCAATGGAAGCAATGATAATATCGAGTAAGCGTTTTAACATTTAGATTAAACCCATTTCTTGCAGCATATGTGCGTTTACCTGATGTACATCATACTTATGAAGTGCAATTTCTCGGGAGCGACTTCCCATTTTAGCGATAAGCTCTGGCTGAATAATCAGTTTTTCCATTGCTTTTACTAAACTTTCTACGGATTTTACTTCAACCAGAAATCCGTTATCGCCATCGGTAACAGTTTCACGACAACCAGGCGCATCGGTGGTAATAATTGCCCGACCCATTGCCATAGCTTCTAAAACTGTACGGGGTGTACCTTCACGATAGGACGGCAAGACATAAACTGAACTCTCTGCAATTGCAGGACGAACATCGGATAATTTCCCCCAGTAGTTTAATGTATTACTGGCTATCCACTGATCCAGTTCTTGCTGAGCAATGGCTGACGGATTTTCATCGATCCAGCCCACCAGATTAAACTCTACATGCGGATATTTATGTTTGATGATTTTTGCTGCTTCGGCATATTCATGGACGCCTTTATCTACCAGTAAACGTGCAATCAGTAAAAAGGATATTTTAATTTTTTGATCAGCCGTTACAGGCAAAGGCAATACATTAAAGTCGGCAACATTGACCCCGGAACCATTCACGACCACTGTAGGTATTTGAGCGTTTACAAGCTTTAAATCTTGAAAAAGCTTTAAGTCATCCGGGTTTTGGAAAAATGCCTTATGGCTGCGCGATAATGCCTGCTGGTATAAGCCATGAACTAGTTTTTGGAAAATACTACGCTTAGTCTGAGTTTCTACATTTTGAAATGCATAGCCTAAACCTGTAATTAAGGCATAGCGATGCGGTACTTTTGCCAGCCATGCAGCCAGTGTCCCATATATAACCGGCTTGATGGTATAAGATAGAATATAATCAGGTTTGATTTTTTTTATAAGCGTATACAGGCTCCCTAAGGCTTTTAAGTCTGCTACCGGGTTGGTTCCTGTACGCTGCATAGCAACTTCATGTACGTAATAACCTAAATCTAAGAGCTTTTCATGCTCGGTAGGGAAAGAAGGCAAATCAGGTGCAATAATATGGATTTCATAGCCCTGCTGATGGATCGCTTCGAGTAACTTTCCACGGAAGTTTAATACAGAAGGGAGGAAGCTAGAAATGATAATAAAATTCAATGCATTATACCTTCATATTTTTTTTAGTTTTAGATCCGATAATACTAAGCAATAAGAAGATAAATACTGGAACAAACATCCATTTTTGTCTCATAGCAATACCCAAATTAGCTGTAGTCATGGCTAAAACAGACAAACAAATAAAGAAATAAACCCATAAAAAAATTCGATTAGACTCTATTGAAGGAGTATTCCTACTAATAAAAGAGAATACACCCATAATTGTTAAAATCAGTAAAATAACATTATCTAATGAAGCTAAAAGTGCAAATATTGTAGAAGCTTCAAAAGGTAAAGGTCGAAATAAATAAGTTATCATTTGTGTAGGCAAGCTCATGGAGGTAAGGTCAAGACTACTTCCACCACTTAAATTACTATTCTGTCGCTTATCAACATAACTATCGACATCAGACAAATCATTTGCTTCAGATAGACCAATATAATTGAGCATAATTGGTAAAATAATAGCTGCACCTGATAATGAAAAAATACCAAAAAAGATTTTAGAATAAATATTGATACGCTTATCAAAAACTAAAGAAAAGATGAACGCAATTAAGATAACAACGGCAATATGGGGACGTACAATAAACATGCATATAATTGCAAAAAACAATAAAAATTTTCTATTTTTAAAATCAAGTGCAGCCCATAAAACTAGTCCTATACTCATAAAAGAAATGGCATCTTTTCCAAGTCCAGAGGTCCAAAAACTTACCGATGGTAAGAATACTAAAAGCCAGCCTAATAACTTTATAGTTCTTGTTTTATTCCAAATAGCCTGTCTTATTGCACCAGCAAATGCAAGTAAACCTATATATCCAATAAATCCATGAATAAGAAACTGATCAAGAAATCCTAAGCCTAGAAAATTATGAAGAAACCGCGTCAATAGTACAATAAAAGAAGTACCTAAATTTATTTCAACGAAAGGATCATTTAAAGCTCTAAAATAATATTTATTCGAATCTGCTCCAAAAGTTAATGCAAACCAAAAGTATAGCAAACCAAATATAGCATGCCATAAAAACAATGCTAAACTAACTTTAAAACTAATTTTAAAAAAATACCCCAACTTCAAAGACACAATAATAAAAAAAATAAATAAAATTGGAGGCCATATATAATTGTCTATTACTATAAAATCCATATTTATATCCCTACTTCTCTATATATTTTTTTAATAAAAATTTCAGAACTCCTATGAGATTTTATATATTCTTTATATCTAAGATGGTTTGATTGACTACAGTCAGCTAAACTATTTAAAGTGAATAAAATATCATCAACACTGTAACTTTTTGTCAGATATATATCTGGTAATTTCATAACACCAGGACTACATGGGGTAGAAATAATTTTTTTTGTACCTGATGCCATCATTTCTAATAAAACATTAGGAAATCCCTCTATTTCTGATGAAATCACACCAATTTCAGAAATAGAAAATATGGATAATGGGTTTGAAATTTTTCCCGTAAAAATAACACTTTCACTCAAATTATTCTTCTCAATAATTCTTTCATAATTAGAACGTTCAGGTCCATCTCCAATTAAGATAAGAACATAATTTTCTCTTTTTTCCATTTTTGAAAATGCTAATATTAAATTATCAAATTTCTTTAAGGGAATAAAACGACCACATCCAACTATGATTTTCTTTGATGAATTATAATTTATATTATAAGTTTCCTTCAATTTTAAATTGATATAATTAAGATTTACAGGATTATCTAATACTTTTATTTTTTTACATGGTACTTTTCCTAAGCTTTTAATTAGTTGTGATTGCATATAGTCAGTTTGATTAATTAAAAGATCTTGCTTTCCATACATAAACTTATATATAAATAAAAAAATATAACGCCAAATCCCAAAAAATCTATCAAAAATAACTGTTGACTCTCTCGAAATCAAATATTCTGTATTTAAAATTTTAATTTTTCTTAAAAAACTCAGAAGGCCATTAACGTGAGTATGAGAAGAAAAGGTAAGATGAATATCTTGCTCACGGCATATTTTATATATAAATTTTATGAAAGGAAATATAGATGTTTTTTCAGAGGGGTATTCTTTAAAATAGGGATAGAAGCTTTTATATTTTAAAACTTCATCCCATCCTGACTGTTTACCTCTTGACATGCAAACAAATATAACGACATGTCCGTCTTCAAGCAAACTTAACATTAAGTTAAACATAACACGCTCGGCCCCACCTAAAACAGCTGTAGGGCTAACAAATAAGTAACTTTTAATCTTTCTTTCCATCACACAACTCAATAGCTTTTATAACTTTATCATAATAGCTTTTACAGTTTTTTAATTCTTTTTCTGTTATTGCTCTGTTTCTTACTTTTTTTTCATAATCTTTATAACTGCAAATATATTTAGCAGGATTTCCTGCTACGACTGCATTTGATTCTATATTTTTTGTTACGATACTACCTGCACCAATAATCACATTACTACCTACTTTCACTCCAGGCATAATTATCGAGTTGACGCCTATAAACACATTATTTCCAATATCAATATTCTTATAATATTGATATCTATACCCATCTTTTTCATATAATCCTACACTACCGTCATGAGTAATCAATCTTACTCCAGAAGTAATAGTAACATTATTACCAATTTTTATTAAAAAAGGTTCCGATCCCCAGGATTTAATATAAATTCGACAATTTTTACCAATTGAAACACCTTTTTTTCTGGCATACCCAATACTACCTAAACGAATATACAAAAATAAATCAAAAATTATTTTAAATAAGTTTCTCATAACTTCATCCTTCTTGAAGGAATCTTAAAATTTATATAAATAATATTTAATATTGTAAAAATCATACTTACCAACGCAAACATCTTTATACTAAATACTGAATCTTTATAACTCAATGATATTAATATAGTCAAAAACCTTAAAATACCAAGTATAATTTCCGAAATAAGCAAGTCTTTCTGTAAATTATTACTTAATGCCAAGCAAGTCATTGGGACTTTAATTATATCTAAACTAAAACATAAAACTAACCATCCCGCAAATAATCCAGCTACCCCCCACTCTAACCCAAATAAAAAAACAAATATATTCTCTAAATAAAAAACCCCTCCTATTACCATAGGTATAATAAATAAAATCAAAAGAATAGTGTGAGTATTACAAATTTTTTTCTTTTCAATTATATTTATTTTTTTATTAGAAAATATTGGATGTAATACTTGTCGATATGCACCTCCAATCAATGCTATCGGTGCTAATAAAATTCGGTAAGCTAACCAATATTGACCTGCAACGGCAATCCCAAACGATGCCCCTAACATAAGAGGCACTGAGTTTAAACTTGCAGATGCAATAAACCCTTGTGGCATACTATAGAGTGGAAAGTCTTTATATTTCTTTAAAACAAAACTTATCTTTTTATTGCTTAATATACTATTACCTTTTTTATTATCTAAACTCATATATTCTTTTAAAAATAAAGCTAACGAGCCTATACCTCCTATCAATACTCCAAATATGAGGCCGAAATTTGTTATGGTTCCTAATATTATTTGGGTAAATCCAGTTAATAAAGATCTAAAAATGCTATTTCGTGCATTTAGTGAATGTCTGTTTCTGTAACTTTGCCAATAATTGAATATATCTATTAAAACATTTGCCAATGAAATTAAAAAAATAAAGATTACTATAATTAAAGTATATGAATTATCAAATATAATATTACTTACAATAAGAACGATAGAAGATAAAAAACATAGTAGAATCGAAAAAAATATGGAAGTTTTTAGTATTATATTAGCTTCATTTATATTATTGCTTTGTGCAATAGCTAAATTTAGTCTTAAATGAGCAAAAACAGCTATAATACTACTAGCTGCTAACACGATACCTAATACTCCAAATGACTTTGGAGTATATAGGCGAGTTAAAATAGGAGAGATGCCAAAAGTAAATAATTGAGCTAATGCAGTCCCTCCAATTAAAAAACCAATATTTTTCTTAATTGACATGGCTTTATTTCAAAAACTTTGTATACCAAGGCATTGCTTGATCAATTCCTTGCGCAATTACAAATTCTGGGCTATATCCCAGTAAACTTTTAATCTTTTCAATACTAGCTTGAGAATGTCGAACATCGCCAGCACGAAAATCACGATATACAGGCTCTTTCGTATATGTCACACCATTTTCATTTAACGCAGCTTTAATGGCATTAAATAAATCATTTAGAGTCGTACGGTCGCCCACTGCCACATTATAAACCTGATTTTTAGCTTCATCATTTTGCGTAGCGGCTGCCAGAACATTGGCCTGAACCGTGTTTTCAATAAAACAGAAATCACGACTGGTTTCACCATCACCATTAATGAAAACATCATCACCAGCAATCATGGCCGCAGTCCACTTTGGAATCACTGCTGCATAAGCACCATTCGGGTCTTGCCGCTGACCAAATACATTAAAATAACGCAACCCTATCGTTTTAAACCCATAAGTACGCGCAAATACATCTGCATAGAGTTCATTGACATACTTCGTCACCGCATAAGGTGAAAGCGGATTACCAATATTTTCTTCCACTTTTGGCAAAGCTGGATGATCACCGTAAGTCGAACTACTTGCTGCATAAGTGAAGCTTTTCACTTGTGCATCACGAGCAGCAACGAGCATATTTAGAAAACCTGTAATATTTGCTGCATTCGTTGTAATTGGATCAGCAATAGAGCGCGGAACTGAACCTAAAGCAGCTTGATGCAACACATAATCCACATTTGTACAAGCCTTTTGGCAGTCTTCAATACTACGAATATCGCCTTGGATAAATGCAAATCTTGACCATTGCTCAGCACTAACTAAGCCTTGTACTTCGTCTAAGTTATACTGATGGCCTGTTGCAAAGTTATCTAAACCAACTACTTTTTGATCTAATTTTAATAGTGTCTCTAATAAATTTGAGCCAATAAAACCCGCAACTCCCGTAATTAACCATGTTTTTGGAGATTGTTTTAACTGCTCACATACTGTTTGATATTGGCTCATTCTTGTTTCCTTATAACTTATAAACGGATATCCGATTCTGCTTGGGATAAAACATATTTCAAGTCGTATAAAACATGATTGTTTTTACCTAAAGCACGGATAGCAGCAGCGCCCATTTCTTTAAACTGCTCATGCGCAACTGCTAAAATCACAGCATCATAAGTATTTTCTTCAACTGACTGAACTGGTGTAATCCCGTATTCATGCTCAGCTTCTGCACGATCAACCCACGGATCATACACATCGACCTGTGTCTGGTATTCTTTTAACTCAGTCACGATATCGATAATTTTTGTATTACGAATATCTGGACAGTTTTCTTTAAAACTCAAACCTAAGATGAGGACTTTTGCTCCTTCTACCTGTATTTTCTTTTTTATCATTCCTTTGACTAACTGGGTTACAACATAAGCTCCCATATTGTCATTTAAACGACGACCAGCAAGAATAATTTCAGGGTGATAACCAATTGCTTGAGCTTTATGGGTTAGGTAGTATGGATCAACCCCAATACAGTGCCCGCCTACTAAACCTGGGCGGAATGGTAAGAAGTTCCATTTAGTTCCAGCAGCCTCAAGTACTGCTTCGGTATCAATACCCATCTTGTTAAAGATCACAGCCAATTCATTGATCAATGCAATATTGACATCACGCTGCGTGTTTTCAATCACCTTAGCCGCTTCAGCCACCTTAATACTCGGTGCTTTATGTGTTCCAGCCTCAATAACCAAGTTATAAACCTGATCAACAAAGTCAGCTATTTCTGCCGTAGAACCAGATGTAATTTTTAAAATATTGGTGACACGATGTAGTTTATCGCCCGGATTGATTCGCTCAGGACTATAACCTGCAAAAAAGTCCTGATTAAATTTCAGGCCAGACACTTGTTCTAACACTGGAATACAGGTTTCTTCGGTCGCACCTGGATAAACAGTAGACTCATAGACTACGATATCGTCTTTTTTTAGCACTTTACCGATACTGGTTGAAGCTTTAATTAAAGGTGTTAAATCAGGCTGTTTATAATCATCAATCGGTGTAGGCACGGTGACAATAAAAAAATTACAGTCTTTTAAATCATCTAGATTTGCCGTATAAGTCAAATGCTCTGCTTGTTTTAGTTCGTCAGACGAAACTTCTAAAGTATGATCATGCCCGCTCTTAAGTTCATCTACACGTTTTTGATGGATATCAAAACCAACAACTGGAACTTTTTTCCCAAACTCCACGGCTAGTGGTAATCCGACATAGCCTAAACCAATAATTGCTATTTTTAATTCGGCAAGTGTTAGCATAAATAAAGCCTTATTCCTTACAATTTTTTGCTGTGTATATAACAGTCGTGAATATTTGCGCGTACTATATCAGAATATTTATAACAGCCACATTGCAATTGTATGAATGTGTTAACAAGCTGTGTACTGGTTCACATTTTAGTCGAAAGCTCACTTATGTGGATTTCTTTTTAGAAATACTAAACATACAAAGCCGATAGATTTCGCAATGCTTTTTTGCTACTTTTCAGCTAGAATTGGACAAATTCTGGGCCTCAAGACGAATCCGTTTTTGGCAACTGATATTAATTAGATATAAATAATCCAAGGGTCGTGTGTGAAGTACTATCAGCTTTTTTCTATTCTTACCATTAGTATTGCTGCTGCAAGTTGTGCTGTTACCTCAGGTTTGCAAACGCATGACATTCCAACTGAAGGGGTCTATACCACCGATCTTGGAACAACTGTGAATGTCATCAAAATTGAGCAAGAAAACTTAGCTGCGGTACAGCCAGCACAAGTTGACTATCAACACGACTACAAAGCGCTATTTCAAAAACAACAACAAGTGTATCGCTTGAGTTCAGGTGATGTACTGTCGATTCAGCTCTGGGCATATCCTGAAATTACTGGCAACACTGCTGATCTTAAAGCAAGTGGTTACCCGATTGATGCGAGCGGTTATATTCAACTTCCCTTAGTCGGACGCTATAAAGCTGCTGGGAAAAGCTTGGCTCAACTGAATACAGAGCTGAGAAGCCAGTTCACACGTTATTTAAAAAACCCAGATGTTATTGTTCGTGTTTTGTCCTATCAAGGGCAACGTTATTCAGTTCAAGGTAGCGTGCTCAAAGGTGGACAGTTCTATTTAAATGACCAACCTACCAGTATTTACACGGCTCTCGGTATGGCAGGTGGTATCAATGATAAAGGGGCGAATACCTATATTCAGCTGATTCGCAATGGCCAAACCTACGACCTCAACACCATTGAGCTTGAAAAATCTGGCTATTCACTGCACAAGCTTTTAGTTCAGCCCAATGACACCATTTATGTCAGCACTCGGGAAAATCAAAAGGTTTATGTGATGGGTGAATCAGGTAAAAACCAAGCCTTACCGATGCGTGATCAAGGCATGACCCTCAGTGATGCCTTAGGTGAAAGTTTAGGGATCAATCCTAATTCTGCCAGCGCCAGCCGTATCTATGTATTGAGAAGCAATCCAAATGATCGTAGTACCGCGCTCTATCATATGAACCTGATGAGCTTGGGTGATTTTGGCTTGGCCAACCAATTTAAGTTACATAGCAATGATATTGTGTATGTTGATGCAACAGGTTTGACACGCTGGCAACGTGTCATCAATCAAGTCATTCCTTTCTCCAACGCCTTATATAATATTGATCGTTTGGGGAACTGATGCAGATTAAAAGTATTTTGGTGATTTGTGTGGGAAATATCTGTCGCAGCCCGATGGCAGAGTATTTGCTGAAACAAGCTCATCCCCAGCTCGATATTGAGTCTGCTGGTATCGCTGGTCTGACTGGCCATCCAGCGGATGAAAAAGCGCAATACTGTATGCGCACACTCAATATTGACATGAGTGCACATATCGCCAAAAAACTCACCACAGAGCATCTTAAAAAAGCGGATTTGGTGTTGGTGATGAGCCAAAATCAGCAAAAACATATTGAGCAGACCTGGCCCTTTGCTAAAGGTAAAGTCTTCCGCCTCGGACATTGGCAAAATAAAAATGTGTCTGATCCCTATCAACACGATCAAGCTTTTTTTGATAGTACATGCCAGCTGATTCAGCAGTGTGTGACTGATTGGAAAAATTACATTTAACTTTTAGATTTAAGATTATGAGCCAAAATACCAATACTGAAGATACAATTGACCTAAAAGAACTGTTCTTCTCCTTGCTCGCGCAATGGAAGCTTATTGCGCTATGCGTCATCCTGAGTCTTGTATGTGCATTATTGTATTTGCGCACGACACCAAATACATACGCAGTTGATGCCCTAGTACAGGTTGAAAACAGCAAAGGTGCTTCTGCTGCGCTGTTGGGTGATCTTTCACAAATGATCGATCAAAAGTCTCCTGCTCAATCTGAGATCGAAATCTTAAAATCACGCTTAGTGTTAGGTTCAGTGATTGAAGCATTGCACCTTGACCTCAGTATTTCCAGTGTCGAAGATACTTTTGCTCAGCGTTTACTCAGCAAACCCAGTTATGCCACAGAGTACTTACCCAAAGCGGTCATTTTCCGTGACGCTGAAAAAGCACTTGAATTTCGTCAGTTTGAGGTGCCACAAAACTTCCTCGATAAAACGCTACGTTTAAAGTTAAACGAAGGAAAACTCCAATTAATCGATAGCAAAACCGATGAAATCCTATTAACAGCACCGTTAAATCAGCTTAATCAACTGTCAAATCGTTATGGTGTATGGAAAATCAACATCGCCACAAAAGACCAATTCAATACAGATTATGAGATCCTAAAACGATCTTTACCAACTGCTGTTAGCGCCATCAGTGCAAATTATTCTGTTGCTGAAAAAGGCAAGTTGACTGGTATATTGGGTCTTAGTTATCAAGGCCAAGACAAAGAACACATTACCAAAGTACTCAATGCAATCCTATCTGCTTATAGCGCACAAAATGTGGCACGCAAATCTGCAGAAACTGCACAAACACTTAAATTTCTCGATGAACAACTTCCAGAGCTGAAACAACAACTTGACGTGGCTGAGCGCGAATTCAATAAATTCCGCCAACAATATAATACTGTTGATGTCACCAAAGAGTCTGAGTTATACCTGACGCAAAGTATTACTTTAGAAACCAAGAAAATTGAATTACAGCAGCAACAGGCGGATATCGCTGCCAAATACACTGCTGAACACCCTGCGATGCGTGAGATTAATGCTCAGATTACCGCATTAAATAAAATGATTGGTGAACTGAACAACACCTTAAAACAATTGCCAGATTTACAAAGACGATATTTGCAGCTGTATCGTGAAGTGGAAGTTAAAACGCAGCTCTATACGGCTCTTTTAAACTCTTACCAGCAGTTAAGAATCGCAAAAGCCGGTGAGATCGGTAATGTCCGTATTGTCGATACTGCGGTTGAGCCCGTCGAACCAATTAAACCAAAGAAACTTCAAATCCTTATTCTTGCTATTTTCCTAGGTGGCTTCCTTGGTACTTTAATTGCCCTACTACGCAATATGTTACGTATGGGAATTAAGGATTCAAGCCAAATTGAGCGCGAGCTTGATCTACCTGTCTATGCAACGGTTCCCCACTCTCCTATTCAAGAAACGCGCATGAGTATTCTGAAGAAGAAGAAGAGTATTCCTATTCTTGCAGTCAAAAACAGTGATGATATTGCGATTGAAAGCTTACGTAGTATTCGTACCGCGATCCATTTTGCACTGAGTAATGAAAAAAATAATATTATTATGATCGCAGGCCCATCACCTGAGGTTGGTAAGTCTTTTATTTCCACCAACCTTGCAACCATCTTTGCCCAAAGCAATAAAAAGGTTTTATTGATTGATGCGGATCTACGTCGTGGTTATTTGCATAAGTACTTTAATTTAGACGTAAAACCAGGCTTATCTGAGTTGCTGAGTAGTCAAGCTGAGCTAGGTCAAGTGATTCATGAAACTGAAGTCGCGGGCTTAAGTATGATTACTCGAGGGAAAAACCCAACCAATCCTTCTGAGATTTTTGGTTCTGAGCAATTTAAAGCTTTACTCGAAAAACTCAGTTCCGAATATGATCATATCATTATTGATACGCCGCCTATTTTGGCAGTGACTGATGGGATTATCATTTCGCAATATGTTGGCGTCAATTTGTTGGTTGCTCGTTATGCTAAATCACAAATGAAAGAGCTTGAACTGAGCTTAAATCGCTTTGAGCAGGCTGGCGTTAAAGTGAATGGCTTTATTCTCAATGATATTCAACGTGCAAGTGCTGGATATGGCTATGGATATAACTATGCGTATGCTTACAAAGCACAGAAAGATGATTAATTAAGCTGCAAACATGAGCTAAAAAGCCAGATCGTATGATCTGGCTTTTTTATACTTATTTTGAAAATATAACAAAACTGAATAAACATAAACCCTATAAAAAATACACGCATTTTTCAGATCAGTTATTCAATGCTGAAGCGTAGACATGCTAAGATCAGTGCCATATTTTTTACTAAAATCTCACCTTTGGACATCTCATGAGTAAAGCTTTACCTGTTATTGTCGCAGCCGTTTTAGGCGGAGCAGCCCTTATACCGATTTATTATGCAACTCAACACCCTACCACTGAACTTGGCGTAAAAGCAGACAAAAATGCAGGGCCAGGCGCAAAAATCAGTTATGCTTTAGGTTATGAAGTTGCGAAACAAACGCCACCAGAATTAGAAACAGCTGCTTTCATCACTGGTTTCCGCGATGGCCATGCAGAAAAACCTGCTGCCTACACCGAGGAAGAACTACAAGCTGCTTATGTAGAATTCCAAAAAGAATTACAGCAAAAACAAATTGAAGCAACCCAGAAAGCAGAAGCAACAGGTAACTCCTTCTTAGCTGAAAATGCGAAAAAAGAAGGTGTGAAAACCACAGCCTCTGGGTTGCAATATAAAATTATTACAGCAGGAACAGGTAAACAACCAACGGCTGCGTCTGTGGTCAAAGTTCATTATAAAGGTCAATTGACCGATGGCACTGTGTTTGATAGTTCATATGACCGTGGTGAACCAATCGAATTCCCGCTCAATCAAGTTATACCTGGCTGGACTGAAGGCTTACAATTAATGAAAGAAGGCGGTAAGGCAACACTTTATATTCCTGCCAACTTAGGTTACGGCGAACAAGGTGTGCCTGGTTCTATTCCACCGAATAGTACTTTGGTTTTTGATGTCGAACTCATCGCAGTAAAATAACGGATATAGGGAGAGCATGTGCTCTCCCTTATTTTTGCAAAAGCACTTTGGAAGAAATAATGAAAAAATTAAGTCTTATTTTAATGACATCCGTGATGGGTACTGCTTATGCAGCACCGATTACTTTAAAAAGCCCACAACAAGAGCAGTTGGGTTATAGTTACGGTTATTTGATGGGTAAAGGCAATGCCAACACCCTGAAAGATTTGGATATTAATGCATTCGTGCAAGGCTTGAAAGAAGCGACACAGGGAAAAGCAGCATCTTTGACTGATGAAGACATGGCAAATGTGCTTAATCAATATAAAAAACGTATAGAAGCAAAGCAACTGGTTGAATTTCAAGAGATCGCTCAAAAGAATGATCAAACAGGAAAAGCCTTTCTCGCTGAAAATGCGAAAAAGGCCAATATTGTAACCACCAGATCAGGTTTACAGTACCAAGCCCTTCAAGCGGGCAAAGGTAAATCACCGAGAGCGAGCTCTACGGTTAAAGTCAATTATGAAGGGCGGTTACTTGATGGGACCGTGTTTGATAGTTCGATCGCACGCAACCATCCTGTCGAGTTTCAACTGAATCAAGTCATCGCAGGTTGGACTGAAGGCGTTCAAACCATGAAGGTAGGTGGTAAAAGCCGTTTCTATATCCCAGCCAATCTCGCCTATGGTGAGGTGGGTGCTGGTGATGGAATTGGGCCAAATAGCACCCTAATTTTTGATATTGAATTACTAGAAATAAAATAATTTAAAATCCCCTTCGAGCTGCGACATCCGCAGTTCAAAGGGGGCAACGCTCAAATTCAATGCTTTAAATGCCTCGGTCTAAATCCTGTTAGCAATAATCCGACCACATACGCCACAACACCAAGCACACACAAACCAGCAACTTCAGCCACACGTAGCCATTGAGAAATCTCACCTTGATACCACGTAAGGCCATACCATAACGCGATAATCATAATGAGATTGGCCACTGCAAACTGGAATGCCAGTTTTTTCCAATGCGCGCCAAAGCGATAGATATTGCGTTTGTGTAAATAGAAATAAAGTAGACCTGCATTGACCAACGCTGAACCTGAAGAGGCCATCGCCAGCGCCATATGCTCTGCTTGCCAACCATTCAACTTAAAGATACCAATAAATATCACGTTTAAAATCGCATTGGTCGCCACGGCGATTAACCCGACCCGTACTGGTGTTTTGGTGTCTTGCTGGGCATAGAAACCTGGGGCAAACACCTTAATCAACATAAACGAGATCACACCAGCACTCATACACTGCAAGGCCAAAGCAGTCATTTGTGTATCTTCTAAAGTAAATTCACCACGTTGAAACAGCGCTTGAATAATCGGTGTGGACAGCATAAATAAAGCAATACTGGCTGGAATCCCTACCAACATGATGATCTTAGCCGCCCAATCCAACATCCCTCGAAACTTACTTTGATCTTGTTCAGCATGGCGTGCTGAAAGTGATGGCAGGATCACCGTCCCGATCGCAACCCCAATCAATCCCAGTGGTAGTTCAGTCATACGTTCTGCACTGTATAGCCATGACACTGAACCATCCTGCATAAAGGATGCCCAGATCGTATTCAGCAATAAGTTAATTTGCGTGACGGATACACCAAATAATGCAGGCAGCATCAGCTTTAAAATACGATTCACACCCTCATGTTTAAAATCAACTTTAGGTGGTATCAGTAAATTTTTCTTCCATAGCTCAGGAATTTGAATGGCCAGTTGCAAAACACCAGCGACCACCACGGCCCATCCAAGCGCCATGATCGGTTCTGCCATATAGGGAGTTAACCACCACGCTCCTGCAATCATGGCAATATTCAACAATACTGGGGCAAATGCAGGTGAAGCAAATGAACCATAACTATTTAGAATACTGCTGGCAAAAGCCGTCAGTGACATAAACATCAGATAAGGGATAGTTAGACGAAACAGGTCAACAGCAAGGTTAAACTTCTCAGTATCGCTATGGAAACCGGGCGCATAGATATAAATAATCACAGGTGCAGCAACCATCGCCACAAAAGTGAGCAGTGTCATTGCCGTCATTAAGCAGCCAAAAACACGACTAATCAGAATTTGAACTTCTGCATGGGTGCGACTGGTTTTATATTCCGTCAGAACAGGAATAAAGGCTTGAGAAAATGCCCCTTCAGCAAACAAACGCCGAAAAAAGTTGGGAATACGAAAGGCAACCACAAAGGTATCAAAATCTTTGCCCGCTCCAAATACATTCAACAGCACGATATCACGTACCAATCCCAGAACTCGGGATAACATCGTCATTGCACTGACAATTACTGTCGATCGCCACAATGCCATCGCACTCACCTACGGCTTATCTTTCAAAAGCGTTATTGTAATGAAAGTAAAAATAGATTTCGTTGTGAAATCATAAATTCGATCATGTTTTTTTAGAGCTTGCCTGAATCGCTAGCAAACGACGGAACAACGACCAATCAAAGTGTAAACCCGGATCTGTTTTACGTTTAGGTGCAATATCAGAATGGCCTGCAAGATGATTTTGGATTTTGGGATAAGCTTGACGTAATATCTGCACCACCTCGACCAGTGACTGATACTGTTGTGGTTCAAACGGCAAATCATCACTACCCTCTAGCTCAATGCCAATCGAATAATCATTGCATTCTGGTTGGGCTAAATAACTAGAACGACCTGCATGCCAAGACCGATCATTAAAATTGACAAATTGAATCACTTCGCCTGTGCGTAAAATCAGCAGATGCGCTGAAACTTGCATACCTTCGATGGTTTGAAAATAAGGATGTACCGACCAATCCAGCTGATTCTGAAAGAATTGTTGAATATAACCCCCACCAAATTGAGATGGCGGCAAGCTAATATTGTGAATCACGATCAGCTGAATGTCCGTCTCTGCAGGACGCGAATTAAAGTTAGGTGAAGCAATTTGCGTTGCACCTTGTAATATTCCATCTCGAACTTGAGCAAATCTAGATTGCGGCATTGTCACTCGAATCAGCAATTTAATATTAATATTTCCCATTCTGACATGCTTTATTCGCAATAATCGAGATCAAATACTTATTTTTTACGAGGACGATGCTAATATAATGCACACGTTTTTTGGTCAGAATATACTGGAAATGCTATGAGTATTCCTCAATCTTTGCTTGAACAATCTATTCAAATCAATATTCAACAAGCATTACAAGAAGATATTGGGGACGGCGACATTACCGCCATGCTTTCACCTGCGGATGAACAAGCTACAGCCACCATTATCACGCGTGAGGATATGGTTCTGGCAGGTCAACCTTGGGTTAACGCTTTAATTCAGGCTTTTGACAGCTCAGTACAAATCACGTGGTTAAAACAAGAAGGCGATGTGGTTACGGCTAATGAAGCTTTTTTAAAACTTGCTGGTTCGGCACGTAGTTTGTTAACGGTGGAGCGCCCAGCTTTAAACTTTGTACAAACTCTTTCCGCTGTGGCGACCAAAACAGCCAGCTACGTGAAACAGCTCGATGGTCTACACACCAAATTGCTTGATACCCGTAAAACACTTCCGGGTTTACGTATCGCGCAGAAATATGCCGTTGCCGTGGGTGGTGGTCAAAATCATCGTCTTGGTTTATTTGATGCCTTTTTGATTAAAGAAAATCACATTATGGCGGCTGGTGGTATTGTTCAAGCGATTGCTCAAGCGCATCAGATTGCACCTGGAAAACCTGTCGAAGTTGAAGTTGAAACGTGGGATGAACTTAATCAAGCACTGGAAGCAGGTGCTGATATTGTGATGTTGGATAATTTCAGCCAACAACAAATGATTGATGCAGTGAAGCATGTTGCGGGGCGTTGTAAATTAGAAGCCTCTGGCAATATCACCATTGAAAATTTGCGTGAAGTTGCCAGCACTGGCGTGGATTACATTTCGATGGGTGTTTTAACCAAAGATGTTCGCGCTGTGGATTTATCTATGCGTTTTAATGCTTAAACCTGTTGGTCTTTTTGCTGCTGAGTCGATTGTGGCGAATCCAGTGCTTGAGATTCGGTCTCTTGCCATGCTGATTTCGCTTCAGTCGATTGGCTAGATCGTGGGTCAATCGCCATTAAAATAAAAGTGACGGCGGTGAGAAATATTAAAAAAACTTGTAACATCATTATCTCTTTTCTTGCAGTGTCCTCAATATAGCAAAGCAAAATGGGGCAAATTCGCATGCTCTGTTACAGTATGCAAAGGCTCAGTGTGCTTATGTTTAAGATATGAGCCATCTCCACTTTCGTTTTTACACTCGCAAGCATATAATCTAAACAACTAAATTTATTAAAATAAAAAATGAATTAAACGATATGGATAGTATTTTTGAAACCGTATTTCACATCATTTTTAAAATTGTCCGATTCATCTTTATCGACATCATCATCAGGGCTTTTGTTGAACTTATTGTTGAGAGATTATTCCGTACTACGGGGTATTTTATTGTTCATTTTTATCGTCATCATAAGCGCATAAGTTTTGATAGCGATGAAGTGTGTATAGTTGGTTTCCTCACTTGGCTATTGATTATTTTACTTTGTGTTTACTGGTTCTTTTTTCGTTAGCTTTCAGCATAAGCAGCCTAGCATCCGCCTAGACTGCTTATTTCAAACCAATATAAAGCGCTTATGATTGAATAAAGCCCATATATGGATCAGAAATAGAATCTTCATTGGTTTCAATGCGCCCAGCAAAACGACGGCGATAACTTGGTTCGTTTTGAATGCTGACCGTAAAATCATACCATCCACCAAACTCAGACATATCCCAACTCAGCTCTGTTTCACTCGCCGCAGTTTCGATTTGCCATGTTTTATTGGGTAAATAAGCATTGGCTGTCACAACCAACTGCGCTGTTTGGGCTGCATCATTTCGCACTTTCAAGAAAAGCTTGGAATCGCACTCCTCCATACACACGCGAATTTCTGGAAGTGCTTCTAACTGCGTGGCTTGTATCAAGTTCCCAGCAAAACTGCGATGGAAACCATTCGGTCCCAACACCCATAGATCATATTGATGATCTTTAGTCTGCCAGATATCATCGAGTTGCTTCCCTGCTTCCACCATGTAACGGCGTGGGATCGCGTCTAAATTCAATTTATCATAAACATGGAATACTGCGGCCTGTGCTCCTGTATTGGAGAATATTAATTTAACAGTTTTCGTGAACACATCGACTTTGGCACTGCTATGCAAAATATACGGCAATGCACGTGATGGTCGTATTCCCATGTCTTGAACAGGATAAGTTTGGCTTAAAGGACGACTGACCTGTGCCAAGCGTTCCTGAGCTTTACGAATCGCATCAACTTCTGCTTTTGTTTTCTTACCAGCTAAATCAGGCAAAGGTAAAAGATTTGGCGTTTTAAAGTTAAATGCTGAGCTTAAGTCCCCACACACCGCACGACGATACGGACTAATATTAGGTTCTTGTACATCAAAACATTGTTCCAAGAAACGAATCACCGAAGAATGGTCAAATACTTGTGAGTTGACCCAGCCACCACGACTCCATGGGGAAATAATGTACATCGGTACTCGAACACCTGGGCCGTAGACCCCCACGCCATTACTCACTTTTGGATCAGTAAAGTTTGGCTGTCCTGCTGAAGCTTTAGCATGCGTGGCATACTCATAGGACATCTGCTCTGGGCTTAAAGTGGATTTGCCATGTACTGCACCTGAAGCATCCATTGAGGGTGCGCTTGGTGAAGGTATATGATCAAAGAAACCATCATTCTCATCAAAATTGATTAAGAAAACTGTCTGACTCCATACTTCTGGATGCTCAGTTAACGCATTTAACGTTTCTTGGATATACCACGCTCCTTGAACTGGGCTAGACGGTCCAGGATGTTCGCTATAGGTTGCTGGTGCAATTAACCAACTTACTTGGGGTAACTGTCCATTGGCAATATCTTCTTTAAACGAACCCAAAAAACCACCATCTGGCATGGTATTGGCGATCCCTTTATACAAAGGCTGAGTGGCATCAATAGCCGGATCATAGGCTGGGCAAATGGTAATATTATTCACAGGTTTACCTGATAACACATTGGCACGACGGTATTGTTTAAAACCAGCCAAGGGATTGTCGGTAAAATTATCAGGCATGTTTTGATAGACCTTCCACGTTACACCCGCCTGTTGTAAGCGTTCAGGATAGGTGGTCCAGTCATAGCCGACGGTGGATGGCCCGATTGAGTCCAAATCATTGACTACACTGGCAACGTTGGCGCCTGTTGGGCCATTGGTTCCTGTCCAGATAAACATACGGTTTGAGTTGGTTCCTGTATGCATGGCACAGTGATATGCATCACATAGGGTAAAAGCATTGGCTAATGCGAATTGGAATTCAACTTCTTGTTGCTTGTAATAGCCCATCGATTGCGGCTGCTTATATTGCACCCAATTGCCCATCCGTCCATGATCCCAAGCATACTGACCATCTGTCCATGAATGTGGTGTGCCACTCACCCGCTGTGCATTGCCACGGCTACTGTCTAAATGATAAGGATAAACTTTATTTTTATTGGCATCATATTGTTCCCACACTGTACGACCTTGGCTTAAAGGAATGGTAAAACGATCACCAAAACCACGTACCCCTTTTAACGTCCCAAAATAATTGTCAAAAGAACGATTTTCTTGGGTCAAGATCACCACATGTTTAACGTCTTTAATGGTTCCTGTCTCGACCTTGGCATCAATTGCGAGGGCTTTTTGAATACTCATTGGGAAACTGGCAAGTGCGGCGGTACCAAATAATGCTTTGGTTGAATTTAATAAAAAGTCACGACGGTTCATTGATTATTTCCTTATTGTTATTATTTAGGGTGCACAGTGAATAGTACAGTCTGAAGTCGGCGGTTTTGGATTTGGCGTGGTATTGTTGTTATCGCCATTATCATTTTCATTACAAGCACTTAATAAGAAAATACTACTGGTGAGTAAAGCTAAGAAGGTATTTCGCATTTTACTATCCGTTAAAATATTCGTGCAGATAGTCAATACAATATAAATGACAATTCGATGATTGTTTGATAGCAATTCAATGACAGAAAAAATAGGCAAAAAAAAAGGCGGTCTAAAATTTACAGACCGCCCGCACTATCAACTGGAGCTTACCAACCGAGTGCTTGCTGTTGCTTCAGAATCAATTCCGCGATTCCTTTTTCAGCAACCTCTAACATGGCATTACACTGTTGGCGAGTAAACGGTTTATCTTCTGCCGTTCCTTGAATCTCAATAAATTCGCCCGCCTGTGTCATCACCACATTTAAATCGGTTTGGCAATTTGAATCTTCTTCGTAGCACAAGTCGAGGTGAACTTCGTCTTGATACATCCCCACCGAGATGGCTGCCACTAAACCTTTTAACGGGTCATGTTTAATCTTTTTATTACTCAACAGCACATTCATGGCATCAACCAATGCCACGGCTGCTCCTGTAATCGCTGCGGTACGCGTACCACCATCCGCTTGGATCACATCGCAGTCAATGTTAATGGTATTTTCACCAAGTTTTTTAAGGTCAACCATCGCTCTGAGGCTACGACCAATCAGACGTTGGATTTCCTGTGTCCGACCTGACTGCTTACCACGGGCTGCTTCACGATCACTACGGGTATGGGTTGAGCGCGGTAACATGCCGTATTCAGCCGTGACCCAACCTTGTCCTTTCCCTTTTAAAAAGCGTGGAACCGAATTGTCGATACTTGCAGTACACAATACTTTGGTATGACCAAACTCAACCAGAACTGAACCTTCTGCGTAACGGGTATAATTACGGGTAATTTTTACCTCACGTAATTGGTCTAATGCTCTTTGGTCAATACGCATAACGATTCCTTAAAACGATGGCACAAATATAATTGCCCCATAGTATATCTCAATTACACGCACTTTCCCTTTTACTTATTGGTGACGAGCACCGCTTTATGGCTCAAACGATGCTCTATCTTGATTAAGCAGCTTTACCAAACATGCCTTTCACCGCAGCAGTAAAGGTACGTTTGGTTGCCACCAAACGATCTACCACATTGTCAGGCAAAGAGTGCACCGCCAGACGTTTATAGACACTCACAATCTGAGATCCAAAAGGAGCGGTATTGTATTGTTGACCATACTCTGCACAGACTTCACGTACTTTAGGTGCCATCTCGATATAACGGTTGGCAGGCACATCAGGGAACAAATGATGTTCGATTTGATGGCTCAAGTTACCGCTCAAGAAATGCATGATTTTACCGCCAGTAAAGTTGGCTGAACCACGAATCTGACGTAAGTACCATTCTGCTTTGGTTTCATTATCAATGTTGTCAGTGATAATTTCAGAGTCTTCTGTGAAATGACCACAATAAATCACAGTCGATGCCCAGTAGTTACGGATCAAGTTGGCAAAAAAGTTACCAGCCAATACGGGCAAGAACATTGGGCCAGCAATCAGTGGGAATAACACATAATCTTTACCAAACTGACGTAGCATTTTTTTACGTAGATTTTTAGATTCTACATATACTTCTTTCCAGGTTTTAGTGCCATCAAACAACACTTTTTCCATCTCTAGACGTTGCAAAGCCAATAGCCATTCAAAACCCGTCGATAAAAACAATCCCATTGGCACGTTGAACAAAAAGCGTGGTTCCCACTCTTGCTCACGGCTCATGCGCATCACACCATAACCGCTGATGTCATGATCCATGCCATACACATTGGTATAGGTATGGTGCTTATAGTTATGAGTATATTTCCAGTCTTCACCGGTACACACCGTATCCCAGTCATAGGTTGCACCGTTAAGCGATGGATCGTTTAACCAATCAAACTGACCGTGCATCACGTTATGGCCCAATTCCATGTTTTCGACGATCTTAGACACACCCAACATCGCTGTACCAAGTAACCAAACAGGTGGAATCCAGCCACCGAACATCAACATGCCACGTGATGCAATTTCGGTGTAGCGTACAAAGTTACGTACTTTATAGATATAATCAGAATCTTCTTTGCCAATTTTAGCCATGGTTTCAGTACGGATGGCATCAATCTTACGGCCAAACTCTTGTACTTCTTCTGGTGTTAATGCACGACTTGTGTTACTGCCAAATTTGATTGGAGGAATCGTTTTAGTCGGATTTACTGTCATCATGTTCATAATATTATACTCTATCTGGTCAATATGAATTAAAGGTCAATCTCAACGGGACTCACTGCTTCACTCACACACAATTTGATTTGCACATTGTTTTGGTTATCGATTTCACCTGTAAGTTGATTTTTCACTGCACCACTGATCTTGGTACAAACACAGGTATTACAAATCCCCATACGGCAACCAAAAGATGGTTTCAAACCCGCAGCTTCAGCACTGGCCAACAGGTTGCCACGGCCTTCAAACTCTTGCATACTGCGACGGAAATTGACTGGTTGGATTTGAGCATCCACATCCATCGTCACTGGCAAGAAGCTTTCTTGCGTTAAACGGTCTAACCAACCACGTTTCGTCCAGATTTGACGCGTCGCTTTCATCAAACCTGGAGCAGCACACACATAGGTTTGACGTTGAACAGCATCGGCACACAAACGGTCCAAAGTTTCTTCATCAAAATAAGCAGGTTGTTCAGCACTATCGACAATAATGTGTAGGTTAAAGTGCGCATATTCTGCTGCCAGTGTTTCCAATTCAGTACGAAACGCTGGATCACGTGAGTAATAAATCAACGTCACAGGTTGATTTGAACGGGCTAATGCCTCTTTCGCAATCGGAATAATCGGCGTAATACCACTACCCGCAGATACCAAAAGAATCGGTTGTTTACCTTCTTCTGTATCAAAGTCTTTTAGCGTAAATTCGCCCATCGCCTGAGTAATTTCAATCACATCACCAGCACGTGCGCTGTTAGCTAAATAGTTAGATACACAACCTTGTTTTTTGATACCTAACACCAATTTGTCGTGACTTGGTGAACTCACCAAGCTATACGCTCGTTGATGCTGCACACCATCAATACGAACCGTCACCATCACAAATTGACCAGGCTGATAGGTTGTAAATTTATTGTTACTGCTTAAGGTGACCTTGATCATTTCATCTGCAATAGGCTCAATCGCTTCGATTTTTGCCATAATGCGGCGCAAAGTCCACATCGGGTTAACCTTTGCAAGGATAAAATCAACGAAATCTTCTCTAACCCAATGTGGCTGATAGCTTAACTGTGCGCTCATAAGTTCCTCGTTTTGTATCTGGCTATTTATATTGAGTGAACAACTGTTCGTATAGTGAACATGTGTACACTATATTTATTTGTGTTCACTGAGTCAACACTTGTTCACTAATTTTTTGATTATTTTTTCTACTTTTTTTTAAATAATTAAAAAGAATAAAGAAATAAGTAAGGCATGGGGCACATTTAGCCTTTAAAACAAAGCCATTCATTTCAAAAGCCGAAGAATCTATCTGATTTAGCAACCGATTAAGACTAAAAAAAACCTATTTTTTTTGCTAGACTCTATAGTATAAATTTTATGGATCTTATTCATGTCGATTAGAGATGAACGAAAACAACAGAGTCGTCAGGCTCTACTGGATGCAGCGCTCCATCTCAGCACGTCTGGGCGCTCATTTAGTAGTATTAGTTTGCGTGAAGTTGCTCGCGAAGTTGGTTTAGTACCAACCGCTTTTTATCGTCATTTCCAAGATATGGAGGCACTAGGTCAAGAACTGGTTGATCAGGTGTCATTGCATCTTAAGAGCTTGATTCATCAATTGGGTCAAAGCTATCTAAAACACAGCGGCGCAGCTAAAACTCGCAACAGTATCGAACTTTTTGTACAAGCCGTGAATCATAGCCCACAACAGTGGCAGTTTATGATTGCGGAACGTTGGGGTGGATCTGAAACGGTACGCATTGCTATCGCACGCGAGATTGAATTTCTGATTGAAGATTTGGCGGTTGATTTATACAAACTCGACACCTTTAAGCACATTAAAGAAGACAAATATCTACAAGTCCTCTCAACCATCTTGATCAACATGTCATTTACGTGGGCGATGACGTGGATCAATCTACCTAAACAATTTTCGATTGATGATTTATTAGAACAACAAAATTTGTTTATTGAGAATGCAACCACTCAAGTACGGTTGTTGTTTCGGGGTATCTCTAACTGGGAACCACAAAACGCTTGATCATATCGAAGACTCGGTTTGATATATAAAAGCATTGCTTAGCGTTAGTATGCATTAGACAATAATGCGATGCCGTTTAGAACACTATGAGGAGCTTATAAGCATCATGAATCCTGATCGTCATACTCAGTTCTTAATTCGTAAAGAAAAAATTTTACAGGTTGCTGAAAAGTTATTATTAGAAAATAACCAAGAAATGACCCTCGATGAACTGGTTGCCGAATTGGACATCGCCAAAGGAACCTTATACAAGCACTTCAGAAGTAAAAATGAATTATTGCTTGAGCTTATTATTCAAAATGAAAAAGAAATTTTAAAAATTTCAGACCAATACCATACTGATATCAAAGAATATGCGCCGCGCTATATGTTGCATCACCTTATGGCGCCTAGTCGTACTATTTTGCTGCATCAGCTAGAAGAACACTTGACCATGACGGAGTCTAAGCTGAAGCATCTCTTTGATGAGCTGTATGCGATTCGACAGCAACGTATTGTTTCACTCAAAGACATGACTGAGAAATATTTAAAATCACTCAATTATGATATGTCGATTCGTGATTATCTATCTTATATCTGGTCACTGACTTACGGCGCAGCACTATTACTTAATTCGAGCTATTACCAACGTTCAATTGGTTCTCGTGAAAAATTGATTAATTTATATGTCAACCAAGCTTTGTCTTTACCCACTCAAACTGTGAAAATTGACTTAACCGAGTTCCAACCAGAACAATAATAAATGCAAAAAAGGACTGTTGATACAGTCCTTTTTAGTCTAAAGCATTGGTAATTTACTTAGCTTTACGCTCTTTTTCTAATAAATAATCAACCACTTGAGTGACTTTAGCATCCTCACCCTGCACCACATATTTACCATTGACCACAACCGCTGGAACACCAGTCAACTGATATTGCTGTGCCAATTTATTTGACTCCGCGATTTTTGCAGTAATCGGGAACGAGTTAAACATGCTATTAAACTTCTGTTCAGGCACACCATAACGCGCAAAGAATTTTGCTTGAGACGCTTGATCAAAAATCTGCTGACCACCGTCATGGATGGCATGGAAAAGTGGAATATGGGTTTTCTTACGCACGCCTAAAGCTTCAGACACATAGTAACCACGAGCACCCTGTTCCCATACTTTATTCATGGCTGCTGGGGTGCGTAGGAAATAAACATCTTTTGGAATTTTCTTTAACCATGTTTGCATGTGCGGTTCAAGGTTAAAACAATGTCCACAACCGTACCAAAAAAATTCGCGCACTTCGAGTTGACCAGCAGGTGCAGTCGTTTTAACCGGATTTGCCACCACGGTATAATCTTTGCCTGCTACAAAATCTGCAGCCATTGCATTCATCGAAAATGAGATAACAGCCGTGCTTAAAACACCTAATACTAACTTTTTCATTGCCTTTGCTTTTCCTCTAAGCATTTTTCGTAAGTTTATATGCTAAATATAAAACAAACACGAGCAATTCGTTTTGCTTCTGTGAAGTTTTTTATTCGATTTATCGCTTTTTTTGCCAGAATCGCTACACTAAGCTAAGTTCAGAATCAAAATACTCTCTGAAATTAGATACTCGACAACGTCATCTGCAACCTGTTGGTTATCTACAATATATTGTTTTTGCAATAGATTAGATAAGTGAAAGAAGTGAACAGGTTTTGCAGATGACAATGGTTTTGCCTACTTTTCCCGAAAGAAAAGTAGGTCGAACCGAAGGTCTATCCCGAAATTGGATGAGAACTCGGCAAGACTCCGCCTAGTTCAACATTCTAGGAATTCGGTCAACCCCACATCTCCATAAAATACTGATAGAGGTACGTCCATGTCGCAATTGAATGTTGACCCGCAAGAAATCGCAAAATTTGAAGCATTGGCTGCCAAATGGTGGGATCAACATTCGGAGTTCCGTCCACTGCATCAAATCAACCCATTACGTCTTAACTGGATAGATGAACGCGTCGGCGGCTTGGCAGGCAAGAAAGTACTGGATGTCGGTTGTGGGGGTGGCATCTTGGCAGAAAGCATGGCACGTCGTGGTGCAGATGTATTGGGAATTGATATGGGTGAAGCGCCACTTGCTGTTGGACGCTTACATGCACAACAAGACAATGTGCAAAACATTGAATATCGTCAAATACCTGTAGAGCAACTGGCACAAGAGCAAGCTGGCCAATACGATGTGGTCACTTGCATGGAAATGATGGAGCACGTACCAGATCCAGCTTCTATCGTAAAAGCCTGTCAAACACTGGTAAAACCTGGTGGACACGTGTTCTTCTCCACCATTAACCGTAACCCAAAATCCTATTTATTCGCGATTATAGGCGCGGAATATGTGTTGCGTTTATTGCCTAAAGGCACGCATGACTATCATAAATTTATTCGCCCATCAGAAATGGCGCATGATATTCGCAGTGCAGGTCTAAGCCTAAAAGAGATGACCGGCTTACATTATAACCCCATCACCAAACATTATTGGTTAGCGCCGAATGTCGATGTCAACTACATGGTTTACACCATGAATACAGGTGCGTAATGAAAGCTGTTTTATTTGATCTTGATGGTACGCTGATTGACACGGCTACGGACTTTATTCGTATTATTCAGCAGATGTGTCGGGATGAGCAACGCCCAGTTGTAGATGCAGAAACCATTCGTACTCAAGTTTCTGAGGGTGCGCGTGCCATGGTGAAGTTGGTTTATCCAGAATTAGATGTCACTGATCCCGTGTTTCTCGCACACCGCCAACGCTTTTTAGATGCCTATGGCGACAATATCGTGGTCGATACCGACTTATTCGCAGACATGTATCCTTTACTTGAAGCGTTAGAAGCACATCAGATACCTTGGGGTATTGTGACCAATAAACCCCGTGGTTTAAGTGAGTTACTGCTCGCTGCATTACAACTGACAGAGCGTTGTGCGGTATTGGTTTGCCCAGAAGATGTCAGTAAGACCAAACCTGATCCTGAACCGATGTATTTAGCAGCAAAGCAGTTAGGTCTCGATGCCAAAGACATTATTTATGTTGGTGATCATCCACGTGATATAGACGCAGGTCGCAACGCAGACATGTATACCATCTTAGCGGCTTATGGCTATTTACCAGTCGAATCACGAGATAATCTCGCCGCTTGGCAAGCAGATGCAATTATTCAAACCGTCCCTGAACTTCATCAACTGCTCAAACAGAAAATCACGGTGTTGTCAGAAAATCAGGGTATGATGAGTTAAATAGGCAAGATAACAGGAGGCATAACAATGAAATATTCAGAATATCAACCTCGTCCAGATCTACTCAAAGATCGTATCATCCTGATTACTGGTGCGGGTGATGGTATTGGTCGAGCTGCTGCGATGAGTTATGCCCTACACGGCGCAACGGTTGTATTGCATGGCCGAACCCTCAATAAACTCGAAGTCATCTATGATGAAATCGAAGGTTTAGGTGCGCCACAACCTGCTATTTTACCTTTGCAACTTTCAACAGCGTCGAGCCATGACTATGAGCTTTTAGTTGATACGCTGCAACAGCAATTCGGACGTTTAGATGGCATTTTGCATAATGCAGGGATGTTAGGTGATCGCGTTGAGCTGGCAAATTATCCTGTAGATGTTTGGGATGATGTGATGGCGGTGAATTTACGTGCACCCTTTGCCATGACCCAAGCATTACTGCCTTTACTCGAACAATCTGAACATGCTTCTGTGATCTTTACCAGTTCAGGTGTGGGTCGTGAAGCGCGTGCTTTGTGGGGTGCGTATTCAGTTTCTAAGGTTGCGACTGAAGCCATGAGCAAAATTTTTGCTCTAGAAAATAGTTATGCAAATATTCGCTTTAATTGCATCAATCCAGGTGGAACACGTACCGCAATGCGTGCCAAAGCCTATCCCGATGAAGATCCTAAAGTATTGCCAACACCAGATAGCATCATGCCTGCATATCTTTATTTGATGGGCGATGATAGTTTAGAGATGAATGGGCAAAGCATTGATGCGCAAAGTTAATAACTTGATTAGAACAATTTAAAACAACATTGAAAACTGACCTTAAGTCTGCCTTTGTGATCGAAACTGGGAGAGATGCTCCATATTTTTAATCGAATACTGAATCGATCTTCACAGTTTCTCTGCATTTTTAAGGTACAGTTTTCACATGAGAGACATCCGATCTTAGGTGTATCATGAGAAATAAATTCATTATCTTAATCTTAGGTTCAGCCACCCTGTTTAGCAGCATGGTGAGTTTTGCAAATCCGCGTTTTGATCGTGATGACGATTCACGTGGTCATAAACACAGTCGCAATTTTGAACGTCCAGATAATGACAATCGTATGCGTGAACGCCGTATGCGTGAAGAACGTGGCGTGGAGCGGTTAAAACAACATCGCTGGCAAGCAGGCTATGTCATGCCTCAACATTATCGAGGCAATAGCTATAAGATTGATTATAAAGAGAATAATCTACCAAAACCGGGTCGAGATCAACAATGGTATAAAGTCAATAATGATTATATCTTAGTCAATTCCAATGATAATAGTATTGTTCGTATCATGGGTTTCTAAACACTTCACGCTCATTAAACTGAATAAAATTGAGCGGTTGTTTTAGGAATCGGTTTATCTTTTGGTTTTTTTAGTTAGAATCAGATTTATTGATGTATATCTGAGATCAGCATGGCGAATCAACTCACTGAAACTTCACAAAGTACAACACAAGATTATGTACATTGGTTTCGCCATTCTGCACCATATATCAATGCACACCGCCATAAAACCTTTGTACTGATGTTTAGTGGCGAAGCGGTCCAACACCAAAACTTCCAACATATCATTCATGATATTGCGCTCTTACACTCTCTCGGTATTCGCTTGATATTGGTGTATGGCGCACGCCCGCAAATCAATCAGAATCTACTTGAAAGAAAGATTGAAACGCCTTTTCATCAAAATCGCCGTATGACCACTCGTGAATCGTTGCCTGCGGTGATGAATGCCGTGGGTTCAATTCGTTTAGAGATTGAAGCGCTCCTTTCCATGGGATTGGCAAACTCGCCAATGTACGGCGCTCGCATTGATGTGGTTTCAGGTAATTTTGTCACGGCCAAGCCTTACGGTATTCGTGATGGCGTTGACTTCCAGTTGACAGGGGAAGTGCGTTCCATCGATACCGATGCGATTCAACGACATTTGGACAACCACAATATCGTATTATTAGGACCTACGGGCTACTCAACCACTGGTGAGGTCTTCAACTTATTGGCAGAAGAAGTAGCAACCAAAACGGCGACTGCATTAAACGCGGATAAGCTTATTTTCTTGGGCGAAAAACAGGGTCTAATGAATGAAAAACAACAATTATTACGTGAGTTAAGCCCTCGTCAACTTGAATCCTATATTCAACAATATCAAGCACACCATCCAGAATTTGCCCTGCATCTCAAACAAGCACAACAAGCCTCTTTATCTGGCGTGCATCGCGTGCATTTGATTTCTTATACCTATGATGGCGCGTTGATTGAGGAACTCTTTACCCGTGATGGGATTGGCACCATGATCACCGATGCACATTATGAAGAAGTGCGGATTGCCAATATCAACGATGTCGGTGGCTTAATTAATTTACTTCGCCCGCTTGAGCAAGAAGGGATTTTGGTTTACCGCTCTCGTGAACTGCTTGAAAGTGAAATCGAGCAATTTGCAGTAATTGAACGCGATGGAATGATCTTGGCATGTGCAGCACTCTACCCGATTTCATCGGCAGAAAATGAAACGCGTTCAGCTGAAATTGCCTGCGTTGCCGTGGACTCTAGCTACCGCAAATCCAATCGTGGCAGTCAAATTCTGCAATTCTTAGAAAACAAAGCCAAACAACAAGGGATTCAACAGCTATTTGTACTCACGACACGAACAGCGCACTGGTTTTTAGAACATGGCTTTGTACCCGCTCATATTGATGATTTACCCAATGCGCGCCAAGCCCTATATAACTACCAACGTAACTCGCTGGTGTTTAAAAAAGTACTGGCCTAATGAAACTGGAGATATTTTTATTTCTGATAAAGATATCTCTAATTCATGATGATTTCTGTTTAACAACGACGAGAACATCGATCCACTTTATCTATAAAAATAATAAAAATGATTTAAAACAATATCTTAATAAATTATAAATGATTTCCTGTTATTCACTCTAAAGATAAGATTATTCGATCTTCTATTTTGCACTTTTCATTATAAGTAATGCCCGATTATTTATTTTTTATGCATTAAAAAAAGTTTTAGCTTGGTTGCTCATCTTATTGAAGTCTTTTTGATTTTTCGGGGAGCACCACCAACATGGTCAATTCTATTCATCGCTCATGGGCAACATACACTTTTCTGGCAGTAAGTCTTGCCAGCGTGATCGGGATTGCAGGTTGTGCAAAAGAAACTGAGCAGCAAGACACCACAAAACAACAGACCACAACATTAAGCATCGGCTTTCAAAAATATGGCATCTTGCCGATTGTTAAAGCAAAGGGTGAATTAGAAAAAAGTCTTGCTGCTCAAGGTGTCCATGTCAAATGGGTTGAATTTCCTGCGGGTCCCCAGCTTTTAGAAGGTCTCAATGTTGGCAGTGTGGTTTTTGGTGAAGCAGGCGAAGCGCCTCCAATTTTTGCGCAAGCAGCCAATCCAAACTTGGTCTATGTCGCCAATCAGCCCCCTGCACCGACGGCTGAAGCGCTCATTGTGCAAAAAGACTCGACTATTCGATCCATACAAGATCTCCAAGGGAAACGTATTGCGCTCAATAAAGGCTCGAATGTCCACTACTTATTACTCAAGCTTTTAGAGGCAAATAAGCTCAGCTTAAATGACATTCAACCCGTCTATCTTCCACCCTCCGATGCCCGCGCTGCCTTTGAAAAAGGTGCGGTTGATGCTTGGGTGATTTGGGATCCTTTCTTCGCAGCGGCACAACATCAAATTCATGCTCGAGTAATTGCAAGTGGCGAACAGCTCGTCAGCAACCATCAGTTTTATTTAGCAGATCGCAAATTTGCGGAAAGTCATCCAGAAGCTCTAAAAACGCTGGTCAGTACCCTCAATCAAACCACAGATTGGGTTAAAAACCATCCTGACGATGCAGCAAAATTATTAGAAAAACCGACTGGACTGGGGTTTGATGTTTTAAAAACATCGATTTCACGTATGGGATTTGGTGTTCAGCCCATTTCTGCACAAGTCGCCAAAGAACAACAATATGTTGCCGATGCATTCTTTGCTCAGAAACTCATTCCAAAGCAATTGGTGATTCAAGATGCTGTACTTAAAAATGAAGTGAAATAAATTGCAGCTCCGACAATGTCCACAACCATATTGGCTAGTCCGTCAAAAGCAATATAAGGAAATCACAATGCAATATGCTCCACCGAACAAGAGTGATTGGTTTAAACATTTAAAATATCTATTGGTGATGACTAGCTTGAGTGCAGCATTTAGCAGTTCAGGTTGGGCGATTGATCCTACCGTTAAAGAACTGCGGATTGGTTTTCAAAAAAGCTCCATTAACTTTGCGATTGCCAAACAGCAAAAATTATTCGAGCAGGAGTTTCCAAATGCCAAAATTAGATGGAACGAATTTCCAGCAGGGCCACAAATTTTGGAGGCATTAGCCGTTGGTTCTCTGGATATTGGGGTTACGGGTGATACACCACCGGTCTATGCACAGGCAGCAGGCAAACCGTTATATTACTTCGCTTATGAGGCAGCCAAGCCACTTTCCTCCGCGCTTCTAGTACCTAAGAATTCAACACTCAAGCAACTGAAAGACCTGAAAGGCAAACGCATTGCTCTACAAAAAGGTTCAAGCTCACATTATTTGCTGGTGCAGGCTGTCCGTAAGGCAGGCTTGAAATGGAGCGATATTACGCCGATCTGGCTAACACCTGCTGACGCACGAGCTGCCTTTCAAAAAGGTGCAGTGGATGCTTGGGCAATTTGGGATCCTTACTATGCTTCAGCCCAATTGGAAGATCAAGCTAGGGTGCTGGCAACAGGCAACGGCTTGAGTCCAAATTATACCTTTTATCTAGCCGCACCGAGCTTCATACAGAAGCATCCCAAAGCGACGTTGGGCTTGATCAAGCAAATCAATGTAGCAGACAAATGGGTACAGTCCCATCAAGTGGAAACCGCAAAGAGTATTGGACAGAGTACAGGTCTAAACACCTCCACCAGTGAACTGTTTATTAAACGTCGCCCTCGTCCATCCGCAGCCGCTCCCCTCAACAGCAAAGTCATTGCGGAGCAACAACAATTAGCAGACATTTTTACCCAGCAAGGCCTTATTCCCAAATCGATCAATATCAAACAGGCAGTTTGGCTCGCTCCATAACTTATAGGAACCTCGACATGAATATTTTCTGGTTTATCCCCACTCACGGTGACAGTCGTTATTTAGGTACCAGTAAGGGTGCTCGTCAGGTCGATCATGCTTATATGAAACAAATTGCCGTTACAGTCGATCATTTAGGTTATGCCGGTGTTTTGATTCCAACAGGGCGCTCATGTGAAGACCCGTGGATCACGGCGGCGAGTTTAATCGATGCAACCAAACAACTTAAATTCCTCGTTGCATTACGTCCAGGGATCACCACAGCGTCACTCGCTGCGCGTATGGCAGCAACTTTTGATCGTTTGTCGAATGGTCGTATTCTCCTCAACCTTGTTACGGGCGGAGATGAGCAAGAATTAAAAGGTGATGGTCTGTATGAAGACCACAGCACTCGTTATCAGACAGCTTCTGAATATGTAAAAATTTGGCGAGAAATTCTCACTCGCTCGCATACAGGTGAATCATTTACTTTTCACGGCGAACGTCTCAGTGTCGATGATGCCAAACTGCTCTATCCACCCGTACAAAAGCCTTATCCACCTTTATGGTTCGGTGGTTCATCAGAGGAAGCAACTGAGCTTGCCGCTGAACAAGTGGATACCTATTTGACTTGGGGTGAGCCACCTGCTGCGGTGAAAGAAAAAATCGAACACTTGCGTGCCAAAGCTGCGGCTAAAGGACGTACGCTGAACTATGGTATTCGCTTACATGTCATCGTCCGCGAAAGCAATGAACAGGCTTGGGCTGCTGCGGATGAACTGATCCAATACCTCGACGATGAAACCATTGCCGCAGCACAGAAAAAATTTGCTCAAATGGATTCGGTTGGGCAACAACGCATGGCAGCGCTACATGGGGGCCGTAAAGATCAACTTGAAGTCTCACCTAACCTTTGGGCGGGTATTGGTTTAGTTCGTGGCGGTGCAGGAACTGCTTTAGTCGGTGATCCTGAAACAGTTGCAGCACGTATCCAAGAATATGCTGATTTGGGGATTGATACCTTTATTTTCTCTGGCTACCCACATCTAGAAGAATCAATTCGTTTTGCTGAATTGGTGTTCCCTTTACTGCCACTTAAAACTCGAGAGAAATTGGCACAACCGCATTTAACAGGACCATTTGGTGAAATCATTGCCAATAACTATGTGCCTGAGGTCAAGCAACCCAGAAAAGTGGTTAAGGAGAGCGTATGAGTGCACAGACGCTATTCAATGATGTTTCACGTGGAACAAAAAGTTTAGGGAGAGGTTTGCTGCCGTGGTTGTTCCCCATTTTATTGGTCATGATCTGGCAAATCGCCTCAAGTGTGGGTGTATTACAAAGTCGCGTGCTACCCGCACCAACGGCTGTCGTGAGTGCTTTTTGGCATTTATTGGTGAGTGGTGAGCTTTGGCAACATGTCAAAGTCAGCGCTGGTCGAGCGTTGTTGGGTTTATTGGTCGGGGGTGGTTTAGGGCTTATTTTAGGTCTTGTGAATGGTTCATCACGAATTGCTTCGACCTTGCTTGATACCACCTTACAGATGATCCGTAACATCCCAGCACTGGCACTGATTCCATTGGTGATTTTATGGTTCGGAATCGATGAAACGGCCAAACTATTCTTGGTTGCTGTCGGTGTATTTTTTCCGATGTATATCAATACCTACCACGGTATTCGCTCAGTCGATCCTCAACTGATTGAAATGGGTAAGAGTTACGGACTCAATCGCTGGCAACTCTATAAAGAGATTATTTTACCCAGTGCAATGCCTTCTATTTTGGTCGGGCTGCGTTTTTCTTTAGGGTTGGTTTGGGTCTTACTCATCGTGGCGGAAACCATTTCAGCGCAAGCAGGAATCGGCTATATGACCATGAATGCACGCGAGTTTTTACAAACAGATATCGTGTTGGTCGGCATTTTACTCTACGCCTTACTGGGCAAATTAGCGGACGTATTGGCACAAGCTTTAGAACATTATTTATTGCGCTGGCATGCAGGCTATCAAAAATAAAAAGGAGATGAATATGAGCAACTTAAATTTAAATTTCTTTGATGACAGCTTGATCCAACCTGTGGCTGAGCCAGAAACGCCAACCGCTCCCGCAAATGGTGCAGACATCTTGATTGAACAACTCTATAAGTTTTATGGCGAGGTCAAAGTTTTAGAAGATTTAGATCTGAATATTCAAGCTGGGGAGTTTGTTGCCATTGTAGGGCGTAGTGGTTGCGGCAAAAGCACACTACTGCGTCTGATTGCCCAACTGGAAAAACCAAGCTACGGTGAAATTAAATTCCAGTCTGCACGTAACTTTCGGGAAGGCATCACCAGTGCTGATATTCGAGTGATGTTTCAAGACCCTCGCTTGCTGCCATGGAAGAACATCTTACAAAATGTACAATTAGGTTTAACCAAAACCCAGCATCACCTAGCAGAAACGCTTTTAGCAAAAGTTGGTTTAAAAGACAAAGCGATGCAGTGGCCCGCACAACTTTCTGGGGGGCAGCGCCAACGGGCAGCTTTAGCGCGTGCCCTCTCCCATACGCCACGTATTCTGTTGCTGGATGAACCATTAGGGGCATTAGATGCACTGACGCGTTTGGAAATGCAAAAGCTCATTGAACAGTTGTGGAAAGAACAAGGCTTTACGGCGATTTTGGTCACCCATGATGTTAGTGAAGCAGTCCAACTTGCCGATCGGATTATTTTACTCGATCAAGGACACATCGCTCACAACTTTCAGGTCAACCTGCCACGTCCACGTAAAAAAAGTATTGCGTTTGCACAACTCGAACAGCACGTCCTAGATGCGGTTTTAGCTACCTGAAACCGTCTCATCGACTTTAAAATATAGTTAATACCATAAAAATGCGAAGTGCTTGCCCTTCAATGCAGCAGGAATAATTTACAAATCATGTAATTCAATTTTTAGATATCCATCATTTTCAAACACATCGTTACCGTTAATCTAAGAACTACATTTTTTTTAATAAAAAACTGTGTTCTTGTGCACAAAACCGACAATTTATCTTACAATGTCAATGACATTTTTTGAATCAAGCTCGCAGATGGAACAGAAAAAAAGTACACAAAAGCGCAATCAACTGCTGAATGCTGCCCTAGATGTTTTTTCCGTCTATGGGTTCAGTGGCGCTAGTTTGGATGAGATTGCACAACTCGCTAGTATGCACAAATCTAATATTTTCTATTACTATGAAAATAAAGAGTCTCTATACGTCGAGGTGCTAACCACGGTGTTGCAAAAGTGGCTTGCGCCCTTGCAAACATTGGAATCAGAACTTGAGCCGACCGAAGCACTCACCCACTATTTAATTCAAAAGCTAGAAAGCTCACGCGATCAACCGAAAGCATCGCGTTTGTTTGCACTGGAGATTATCCAAGGTGCACCGCATATTTTACCTATCTTAAAAGGTCCTTTGAAAAAGCTATTTAAACGCAAAACCAAAGTGATCCAAATTTGGCAAGAACAAGGTAAATTGTCTAAAGAAATTGATCCTGAACTGTTTATTATCAATATCTGGGCAATCACCCAAAACTATGCTGATTTTTCCACACAAATGGAAATGGTGACGGGTAAAACCTTGCGCAATCGCAGCATGTACCAACGCTCTGTTGAGCACACAGTACATTTGATGCTGTACGGCGCATTACCACGTTAAATTTTCTTCACAAGCCTTAATTTTAGCGATTGAAATACACTAAAAAAGCGACTTTGTTAGTCGCTTTTTCTTGCCAAATGATTACGCATAAGCCGTATTATATTAATTTTAGAAAAATTTAAGTATGTGGAAAATATATAAAGAAGAAAGTTCTGATCTTGGGTTTGCTATTGGGTGTCTATTTTCAGAAGCAATTAATTTAAATGAGTTTAGGCAATGGGTTGAGCTTTGTATTAACGATTTAAATCAAGATGAAATACCACTTTATATGTTTGATCTTATAGATTTCGAAGACTCATTAGCAATGATTCATTTAGTTATTGGATTTGTACCAGGCTCTGGACTATCAAAAAAAGAGAAAATAGCGTTAGAGGGCATTTCTTATATAAGGGGAATAGATATTTTTGACCCTATTTCTACGCAAGAACAATCCATTGAATACCTAAAGAAAAATCCCCATATATTAGAAAAATTTAAGCGAACTTTTCCTTTTATAAACTTCATTTAACATAATGGCGCTTATGCGAACTCGAAATAAAATAAAATTTTAATTTCAAGCACATACCAAAAAGTCCACTCTTACACGCTGTAACGTTTAATCTTTGCACTTAAAAATGCGCTTGATAAAATGCCAATAATTTCTGAGCACCCAAGAGTAAGTTCTCTTCCCAATCCAGATGGGCCGTATCATCCGCACCATCGGTAATATATTTGACTGAAATCAAGCGCACATCCAACTTACGGCAGACTTTTGCCAAAGCATAGCCTTCCATATCCACTAAATTACAGCTTACTTTCGGCTGTCCTGTTTCGAAGGAGTCTCCCGTTCCACAAACCCCTTTAGGTAAATACTCAAAATGGGGCTGTGCATGAATTTCGGCAGGAATATCATCATCCATTGGCGTGACACCCACCGCAAAACCTAAGGGAGACACATCCATATCCCGCTGCACAAATGTGATTACTTCAACCAGACTATGTGCATTAAAATGCGAACTCCCTGCACTACCCAAGTTAATTAAAGTCTTACATCCTGTTTTTTGAATCACCTCAAAGGCTTTAAATGCCGCATTGATTTTGCCAATTCCGCTGTAATGAACATTAATCCCCGCCTGTTCAAACAGACCTTTAGATTCATTTGGCAAAGCCATAATCAAGGCAACATCAGCACGCATACACTAGAACTCGTTTTAGGTGAAATTGAAAACCATATATAAAAAAAGCCGTGGTCTCCCACAGCTCAAATATTATTGCATCTTCTGCTGCAATGCGACCAAGCAAGGAGAGAAAAATAATTGGCCACTATATGCGCCCGCCACTGTTTTCTTCATTACCAAAGCCCATAAGCCAACTAAAAGTAGACTTAAAACCACAGCGACATACTGTAGCGCATCAATATGTAACTGATGTGCCAAATTAAAGATCGCTAAGATAAAGACCCCAAATGGAAAAGTCAGACCCCACCACCCTAAGTTAAATGGAATGCCAGTTCGTGCATGTCTCAGTGTGGTTAAAATGGCGATACCGAACCACCACACCCCAAAACCTAACAACACCAGACTCCCCACAATCCCGAGAGCAGGCAATAATATTGCTAAGCTTTCGAAACCCATGGCTTGCATGATCCGTGGTGCTTGTTCACCCAATAACAGTAAGGCCAACGCCCCTGTGCCAATCGGTCCTAAACACAACCAACTTGAGATCGCCACTTCTTTTTCAGGCAGTTGATGCAAGGCCAAGCGCAACATCAAAATCGTCAATACCGCAAAAGCAGGCAAAACAGAAATTCCCCACAACACATAACCCGTGATCAAAATATAAAAAGCATGTTGATCTGCTGCCAAATGTTGTACTAACAGACCCGCAGAGCTTGCTGCAACCTCACACGCCACGATCGGTAATAACCAAACTGCGGTCATACGATGTAAATGATGATCTTGACAGCTAAACATACAAAATGGCACGAGCCACGCAATCACAACGGCAAGAAACACATCGATGTACCAAAGATATTGTGCAATTTGAATGGCAATATCACCATATAACGCTGTACCAAAATTTAGAAAACCATTGGCAATCGTTGCCAAGCCCATCGGAATTGCACCCAAAAATAAGCTCATATTGGGATGCGTGAAAATCTGCTTGGCTTCTGCTGGAAACAGAATCCAACGTAAGATATAGAGAACACTAAAAGTGCTAAATAACAGAATATTGAACTGCCATAATTTGGTTGCCAGCATAAACATGAGCGATGACGCAAAAGGTAACTGTGCTAAAATCATTGCCACCACCCCCGTTCCCATGGTTGCAGTAAACCAGTTCGGGGTAAAATGACGAATCACATCTCTGCTCTGTTGTAACTGGTAAAATGGCTTTTTCATCTTTAGCTCTAAGTAAAGCGACGATAAGAGAATCTTAGTCTAATTTATTAATAAGAAAAATTGATTTATTTTTATTTAATGAATAAATTTAATTGATATACAATTCTTAAATATTGAAAATATCTTGTATAAAAACACAACAACAAGACGAAACGCTGAGAATATGGCAAAATACAGCCTTTGCAAAATTCGCTGAATTTAACGCCCATGAAGTTGCTTCGTCTCAACGCTTTATCGCCAGATTTTCAGTTACCGCCGACTGCGGTAACGATTGGCAATTTTGATGGTGTCCATTTAGGGCATCAAGCGATGATTGCTCAACTCAAAACATTGGCAGCAGCCAAAGGCTTAAAAACATTAGTGATGATTTTTGAGCCACAACCTCTCGAATTTTTTAAAGGCTATGATGCGCCACCACGCATTAGCTCTCTACGCGAAAAAGTAGAATATTTAACAGAGCTGGGCGTCGACTATATTGCTGTCGCCAAATTTGATCATTATTTTAGAAGTTTAAACGCCACCGAATTCGCTGAATTACTCAAACTCAAACTCAATGCCCAAAGCTTGGTATTAGGCGATGACTTTCATTTTGGCAAAGATCGTCAAGGCAATAGCAGTTTTTTACGCGATTATGGTTTTGATGTGATCAACCTTAATACCGTTGCCTTAAATGGTGACCGTGTTAGTTCAACGCGTATTCGTCAGGTCTTACAAGCAGGTGATCTTGCATTAGCAGCAAAGTTACTGGGTCGCCCTTATAGCATCACAGGTCGTGTGCAATACGGTGATCAAATCGGACGTACCCTTGATTTCCCAACGATTAATGTCCGCTTAAACCGCCATAAACCGTGTTTAAGTGGGATTTATGCTGTAGATGTCGTATGTGAAAATGCGTCACTTACAGCAAAAATAAAACATGCAGATCCTGCGTTAAATGGTATTGCAGGATACCAAGGTGACAGTTTGTTTGGCGCAGGTCATGTAGGGACACGCCCTGCGATTCAACAAGCTCAACCTGAATGGCGATTAGAGGTACATTTCCCCGATGTTTCTGCTAATCTGTATGGCTTATTAATGCGGGTAACCTTTCTTCACTATTTACATGGTGAACTGAATTATCCTTCGCTTGAAGCACTCAAAGCTGGAATTGATGATGATGTACAGCAGTTACGAGATTATCGTAAGCGTACACCAGAATTTCCTTTTTAAATTTAATTGTAAAACCTGTCAGTTTAGACTGATCAAACTGGAAGACAACTTGCATGAGCGATAAGCAAACTCCTGAAAATGCAGTGGATTATAAAACCACACTCAATTTGCCTGACACTCAATTTGCCATGAAGGCAAATTTGGCTGTGCGTGAAGCCAAATGGTTAGAAGAGTGGTATGCCGACAACATTTATCAGCAGATTCGTGCATCGCGTATTGGTAAGAAAAAATATATTTTGCATGATGGCCCTCCGTATGCGAACGGTACCATTCACTTAGGTCACGCCGTCAACAAAGTGCTTAAAGACATTATCGTCAAAAGTCGTACTTTGGCAGGTTTTGATGCGCCTTATGTACCCGGTTGGGACTGTCATGGTTTACCGATCGAACTTAAAGTTGAAGAAAAAGTCGGTAAAGTCGGTGAAAAAGTCGATGCTGCGACGTTCCGTAAGCACTGCCGTGAATATGCACAACAACAAATTGATATACAACGCGCTGATTTTAAACGCTTAGGGGTGTTAGGTGATTGGGATAATCCCTATCTGACCATGAACTTTAAGCAAGAAGCCGATATTGTACGTGCTTTAGGTCAAATTCAAAAAAATGGTCACGTTCAGCCGGGCTTAAAACCCGTGAACTGGTGCATGGACTGTGGCTCTGCCCTCGCTGAAGCTGAAGTTGAATACGAAGATAAAAAATCTGATGCGATTGACGTTGGTTTTACCGTTGTTGATCTCAAGGATTTAAGTGCGCGTCTAGGTGTAGAAGTCCAAGACGTGACTGATATCGTGATTTGGACCACCACACCGTGGACCTTGCCTGCCAACCAAGCCGTTGCATTACACGCTGAAATTGACTATCAGTTGGTTCAGGTCAGCACTGACCGCGCTAAACAAAACTTTATTTTGGCCAAAGATTTAGTTGAATCGGCGATTGAGCGTTACAAGCTTGAGCATCCTGTTGTTTTGGCTGATTTTACCGGTAACAAACTTGAAAACTTGTTGCTTCAGCATCCATTACTGGTAGATCGTCAAGTTCCAATCATTTTAGGTGAGCACGTTATTGCAACCAGCGGTACAGGGGCGGTACATACTGCACCTGGACATGGTGTGGATGACTATAAAGTCGGCTTACAATATAACCTTAAAGTCGATAACCCAGTGGGTGGCAACGGTGTGTATTTACCGACTGCCCCTATCTTTGCTGGCGAGCACATCTATAAAGCCAATCCAAAAATCATTGAAGCTTTAGGGGCGACAGGTCGTTTGTGGGCGCATCAACCGATCAAACACAGCTACCCACATTGCTGGCGTCATAAAACGCCGATTATCTTCCGTGCGACACCGCAATGGTTCATTAGCATGGATCAAGAAAACTTGCGTAGTAAAGCACTCCATGCAATCGAGAATGACATTGAGTTCGTACCAAGTTGGGGTAAGAGCCGTATTGAGTCAATGATTGATGGTCGTCCAGACTGGTGTATCTCTCGTCAACGGACTTGGGGTGTTCCAATCCCATTCTTCGTGCATAAAGACACCAATGAATTACACCCTCGCACCCCTGAATTGATCGAGGAAGTTGCGAAACTGATCGAGCAGGAAGGCATTGATGCGTGGTTTAATCGTGAAGCCAAAGATTTTATTGGTGCAGATGCTGAACAATATAATGCTATTCGCGATACCTTAGATGTATGGTTCGATTCAGGTACGACACACTATGCGGTGCTTGAACAACGTGAAGAACTGGAATGTCCTGCTGATTTATATCTAGAAGGTTCAGACCAACATCGTGGCTGGTTCCAATCTTCGCTACTCACTTCGATCGCAACCCATAATCGTGCACCCTATAAAGCATTGCTAACCCATGGCTTCACGGTTGATGAAAATGGTCGTAAACTCTCTAAATCATTGGGGAATTACATTCCATTAGAAGAAATCATCAAGCAATTGGGTGCAGATGGCTTACGCCTGTATGTTGCCTCTAGCGACTACCGCTATGAAATCGCAGCGAGTAAAGAAATCTTTAGTCGTGTCAGCGATAGCTATCGCCGTATTCGTAATACCTTACGTTTCTTACTTGCCAACTTAAATGGTTTTAAACCAAGTACCGATGCGCTCCCTGTAAACCAATTGATCGAGCTTGATCAATATATTTTACAACGTGCTCACGATGTACAAAAAACCATTGTTGCAGCTTATGAAGAAATGAACTTCCATGCGGTGTGTAGCGCATTAACCACGTTCTGTATTAACGATTTGGGTGGTTTCTATCTCGACATCATCAAAGATCGTCAATACACCACTAAAGCCGATTCACAAGCTCGTCTATCTGCTCAAACTGCGCTGTATCATATCGTTCAGGCCTTTGTCCGCTGGATGTCTCCTATCTTGAGCTTTACTGCGCAAGAAGCTTGGTCACTGATTCCAGAACAAACTGAAAAATACGTGTTCACCGCTGAATGGTATGACATCCCTGTTGCCTCAGCTGAAAGACAAATCACTGAAGCAGATTGGCAAACATTGATTAGCGTAAAGTCAGCAGTAAATAAACAGATCGAAGCAGCACGTAACGCTAAACTGGTGGGCAGTAACTTATCTGCTAAAGTTGAACTCTGGGCAGATGAAGCGCTAGAAAAAGTATTAAACCAATTGGCTAACGAACTCCGTTTCGTCTTGATCACCTCTCAAGTCATCGTTCACCCTTATGCTGAGCAAGGTGAAAGCACAGACCTTGCTGGTTTACGTGTTCGAATTTCGGCTGCTGAAGGTGAAAAATGTGTACGTTGCTGGCATGTATTGCCTGATGTAAATACACATGTTGGTCATGCTGGTTTATGCTCCCGCTGTATCGTCAACGTCACTGGCAGTGGCGAAGTGAGAAAGTATGCCTAATTCACAAACCAAAACGGGCTTGTTCCAATTTTACCCACACAATCTACTTTGGCTTGGACTTTCACTCCTCGCCATCGTGTTGGATCAATGGACCAAATGGATTGCGAGCTCGCATTTAAATTATGCAGATCCTATTCCAGTATTGCCTTTTCTAAATTGGACATTACTGCATAATTATGGCGCAGCATTTAGCTTCTTATCTGACGCTGGTGGATGGCAACGCTACTTTTTTACGTCGTTAGCAGCTTTAGTTTCAGTCATTTTTATTTTCTGGCTGATGCGTATGCCGAAGAAAATGGTCGTTTTACCGATGGCGATTGCATTGATTCTTGGTGGTGCGATTGGTAATTTAATTGACCGCGTTAGTTTGGGCTATGTGGTGGACTTTATCCATGTTTACTATCAAAACAGCCACTTCCCAGCGTTCAATATTGCAGACAGTGCCATTACCTTAGGGACTATTTTGCTATTGATTGATACCTTCTTCCTTGAAAAGAAACGCAACCAAAACAAGGATGCATAACATGACTGACATTATCCAACCAAACGAAGAAACGCGTATCCAAGATGGCTCAAAAGTTGATTTGCATTTTTCTGTTTCGATTGAAAATGGTGTTGAGATTGACAACACACGTGGCCGTGAAGAGCCCGTCAGTCTTGTGATTGGTGATGGTAACTTGTTACCTGGATTTGAAAAGGCTTTATTTGGCTTACGTGCAGGCGACCGTCGTACCGTACATTTGCCACCTGAAGATGCTTTTGGTCCTTGGAATCCTGAAAATATCCAAACCTTTGATACAGTAAAGTTTGAGCAACCTCCAATCGTTGGTCATATGATTGAATTCGAAGATAAAGCCAAAGCAAGCTTGTTTGGTATCGTGAAATCAGTCAATGATGACATCACAGAGATCGATTTTAATCATCCATTGGCAGGGAAAAACATTACTTTTGAGGTCGAAATCTTTAAAGTCACCCCTGCGGGTCAGCAAGCCATTAAACTGATGTAACACAAAAGCTCTCAAATGAGAGCTTTTTTTATCCCTCAAGATAAGTATAAGATTATTTAGACCTTCTCATATTCGTGAAAATTAAATCGTCAAACAAATAAATTATAGGAATTAATAAATGCTCATTCATATTGTTGTTGGAAGTGTTCGTGAAGGACGCACTGCGATTAAAGTAGCCAATTGGCTACAGCAGGCGATTACAGCATTTTCATTGGAAAACATCCAAACAGAAATCGTAGACTTGAAAGAATGGGATCTGCCTATTTTTGCAGGTGCTCACCCTCCTGCCACAGGAATTTATGATCAACCCAAACAACAACAGTGGGCCGATAAAATTGCAACTGCTGATGCTTTTATCTTGATTAGCCCTGAATATAATCATGGTTATAGCCCAGCGCTTAAGAATGCATTGGACTACTTAGGTAAGGAATGGCAAGGTAAACCTGCTGCTTACATCGGTTATGGCTCAACCAATGGTTCTCGTTCAATTGATCAGATCCGTCAGGTGGGTACACAACTTGGCATGATTGATTCTAATGCGACCTTAGAAATTCGGGATATTTTCAAACGTAATAAAGAACAAACCTTTGAAGCAAATGAATTTGAGGTGAAGGGTTTGAAAGGAATGGTTGAGAAATTAAAGAAATATCATTCAGCCTCACTGTAAGCCTGAACGTACAGTGATCGGGGTCATTGACGGATATACAGTGCTCCGTATTCACTTTAATATACAAATCATACAGAGACAGGAAGTCTCCTTCAGAATAACAAGACCCACAGGAAGTGGTTGTTTATAGGAAGTAAGCAACAATAAACTAAATACGAAAAAAGCCCCATCAGGATGATGGGGCTTTTTTTATTACTTTTATTAGTATGTAACAGAACTAGACATCTTGTCTTTTAAGATACAATCTGCCACTTAAAGCACTACATTTCTCCCGCTTTTGCATTGCTAACCTAACTAAAAGCAATCTCGAGGAGAAACTACGATGGCTAAAAAAGTATTATTTATAACTTCAAATGTAGGTGTTGAACACGATGAACTTATCCAGCCCCTTGAGTTCTTAAAAGCTAAAGGGATTGAAGTCATACATGCCGCAGAGACATCTCAAAAAGTACAAACAGTGAAAAGTGATAAAGAAATAGGGCCTATTTATTCCCCTCAAACGTCTTTAGATCAGGTTTCGGCAGAAGATTATGACATTTTGATCATTCCGGGCGGTACTGTAAATGCAGATAGTCTTCGCCTCAATAAAACAGCACACAAAATTATTCAATATTTTACTGATCAGAAAAAACCTATTGCTGCAATTTGTCATGCACCTTGGATTCTAATCAATGCAGAGCGAATCAAAGATAAGAATCTAACCTCATATAAAAGTATTCGCTTAGATCTTGAAAATGCAGGAGCGAATTGGGTGAATGAAGCTGTACATCGCTGTAACACCAATGACTGGCCTCTGATTACCTCACGTTGCCCAGATGACATTCCGCAGTTTAACGAAGCAATTCTAAAAGAGCTTACTCAAACCTAAGATTAGAGTTTAGTCTATTTTTCTACTAATAATTTTACTTTTCATTCCCCAATAAAAAACCTCCCAACATAAGTTGGGAGGTTTAGTATTTAAAAGCTGGCGATGACTTACTCTCACATGGCAAGTGCCACACTACCATCAGCGCGAAGAGGTTTCACTTCTGAGTTCGGGAAGGGATCA
>NZ_JAKZGG010000019.1:0-64612 GCF_022549455.1 Acinetobacter sp. NIPH 1852
CAATTGGTTGTGCGGTAGATTTTGTGTGTAGGCTTCTTCATTTGAAAATTATATCGCTGAAAAACCCTTTACAGATAGGTTTGTGCAACAAAGCCACTCTAATGGTAAACCCATTAGCACCATAATATTCTCTAGGTATTAACCAAAAACGACCATTACGCTTTAATAGAGCATATTTGCGAGAGTCAAATTTTGGTAATCTAGCAAAATCTTCTGATGTATATGAGTCGAACTCTTGAGCTAGCCTCATCCTTTGCCGTTCCATCAATGAATGAATACGAGCATCCTGTCTCTTCTCCGTTAAAGGAACACATTTATATACTAGCCAAGCTGTAAAAATGATTAAAAGTAAAGTCCATATAAAACCTTTTGATGGCCTGTAGTTTTTTATATTCATCATTATTATTTATCCATTTTTAATAATTTTTTAGGTCTTATTTTTTCTACTTCATTAAACAAACTAAAAGTTTGATTCACATAATTCACCACACCTGAAATTTGATCCATATAGTGCATAAGTTCAGGTGTTTTCTCAGCCTGTAGCAGTTTTATCGTGCGTGATGGATCGTAACCATCAAACTGACAGTAAAATAAAGGTTCACCCCGTTTTAGAATTAAATCCTTTGAAGTGTCATACCATTCAAATGCCCACATTAGTGGTCGTGGCCAAATGTGAATCGGAAAACGTCCACCAAATATTGTGCCTGGTAGCGGATTCTTGCGGTAATGCCCAAAAGCATCCAATTGAGTGATGTACACCACTTCATCTGCAATAAAGCAATATGGAAGTTTCAGTTGTAAGATTGGGACTTGAGGCGTACGCCATTCATTCTCATTGACAATTGTGAGCAGCTCTCGTAATTTATTGGCACGTATAGGCGACTGATCCCCCAAGACATTCACTAAGGTCGGCTTGCCTTGTGCATCTCGTGCAAAACGCAGATGAAAGTCAAATGGGCAATTCACCACAAAATAACGACTTTCCAACTGCAATACCGCAGGACAACGGCTTGCTGACTTGGCATGTTTGGTCTGTGACTGCGAACGCATCCGATAAGGTGGTTCATACAGAATGGATGCTCTGTCCTCTGTTAAAAACCAACCCACTTGAATTGGTCCTTCCCCAATCAACTTTTCGTTATCTTCAATGGTAAAATGAATATGCATTTTAAATTTTTATTTCAGTTTTTCGTCTACAATATTTTACGCTGACTTGCTTCTTTTTTATACAAATCAGTCTGTATATATTTTTGATTTAGCTAGCAAAATTTCTTTTAAGTGAGCACTCATTCTCTTTAATTATTTTTAAATTTCTAAAAAATAGAATCTACCCATCATCCTAAAAACCTCATGTCTAAAAAAGCCACCCGAAGGTGGCTTTTTAATTTATTCTTTATCTTGCTCGTGTTCAGGCAAATCCTTGACAGCTTCAGCAATCAAACCAAACATATAGTTTCCATATGCATTGGTTTTATCATAATGGAAACGCAATCTTGGCGTGATACGCGTCTTGATGCGACGACTCAATTCATGACGCAAGAAACCAGAAGCCTTATTCAGCACATCTAAAGTTTCTTTATTTGCAGCTTCACTTTGATCATCGCCCAGTTCACGCCCCATAACAGTGACATAAACTTCAGCATATCCCATATCTGCACTGACTTTCACGGCTGAGATGGTCACTAGACCACCCAGACGTGGATCTTTAAGCTCCTGACGGATCAGCTCAGCCAACTCACGTTGTACTGAATCCGCCATCCGCTTTAAGCGTTGGCTACCCGCCATTAAAGACTCCGTTTAATCAGTTGAACATCATATACTTCGATCTTATCTTGTACTTTGATGTCTTTATAACCTTTCACCGCAAGACCACATTCCATACCTGCGCGAACTTCTTCAACCACTTCTTTATAACGACGAAGAGATTCAAGCTCACCTTGGAACACAACCACGTCATCACGTAATACGCGAATCGGTTTATTACGGTGTAACATACCTTCAAGTACCATACAGCCTGCTGCTGCACCAAATTTACTTGAGTGGAAGACTTCACGTACTTCCGCTACACCTAAGATCGTTTCACGATGTTCAGGTGCAAGCTTACCGCTCATTGCTGCTTTTACATCATCAATCAATTGATAAATGATGCTGTAGTAACGAATATCGATACCGTCTTGATCAGATTTCTGACGTGCAGTGTTGTCCGCACGTACGTTGAAACCAAGTAAGACTGCTTCTGAAGATTCAGCTAAGGTGACGTCTGACTCAGTGATTGCACCGACACCAGAACCGATCACACGAACTTTAACTTCATCAGTTGAAAGCTCATCAAGTGCAACATGCAATGCTTCTAAAGTACCGCGTACGTCAGTTTTAAGTACGACATTTACATAAGGCACATCTTTTTTACCCATAGACGCCATGATGTTTTCAAGACGCATCGCACTCGCGCGCTCTAAACGTTTATGACGTTCACGATCAGAACGAGCATCAGCAACTTCACGAGCTTTCTTCTCATCATTCACAACAAGAACTTCATCACCCGCCATTGGTGCTTCAGGTAAACCTAAAATCTCAACTGGAATCGAAGGACCTGCTGACTGAATTCGTTTACCGTTTTCATCAACCATCGCACGTACACGACCATAAGATGAGCCAGCAAGAACTAAATCACCAATGTTCAAAGTACCGTTTTGTACAAGAATCGACGTTACAGCACCACGGCCTTTATCAACACGTGCTTCAATAACAACACCTTGAGCCGCACCGTCTGCAGAAGCTTTGAGTTCCATCAATTCAGCTTGGATCAAGATCAGGTCAAGTAACCCATCGATACCGGCACCAGAATGTGCTGAAACTTTCGCGATAGGTACATCACCGCCCCACTCTTCAGGCACGATACCTTTAGTGGTCAGTTCATTCAATACGCGATCTACGTCTGCTGATTCTTTATCCATTTTGTTGATTGCAACAATAATAGGCGTACCAGCAGCACGCGCATGGTCAATTGCTTCCGCAGTTTGTGGCATTACACCATCATCCGCAGCAACAACAAGTACCACGATATCAGTCGCTTTTGCACCACGTGCACGCATAGAAGTAAACGCTGCGTGTCCCGGGGTATCTAAGAAAGTAATAATGCCTTTCTCAGTTTCAACGTGATAAGCACCGATATGCTGAGTAATACCACCCGCTTCTCCCGCTGCCACTTTAGAGCGACGGATACGATCCAGTAATGAAGTTTTACCATGGTCAACGTGACCCATGATCGTAACGACTGGAGGACGAGTTGTTTGCTCACCACGTGCTTCTTCAGCTGCAACCAATAAATTATCTTCTGCTTGAGTATCCGAAACCAGAACAGGATTGTGTCCCATTTCTTCAACTACAAGTACCGCTGTATCTTGTTCAATCGCTTGGTTCTGTGTAACCAACTCACCCATTTTCATGAGGGTTTTGATAACTTCACGAACTTTAACAGCCATTTTTTGAGCAAGATCAGCAACAACGATTTTCTCGCCAATCTCAACATCGTAAACTTGTTTTTTGACAGGTTTTTCGAAACCATGTTTGTTTGCTTGGCTGGTTTTTAAGCCACGCTTGTGATGATTCTTACTGAAACTTTGTTCAGACTGAGCATCACCGCCGCGACCGCCTTTCTTACCAGCTCGTGGGTTTGCAGTTGCACCACCACGTTTGATTTCACGGTCTTCCTTGTTAAAGGAATCTTCATATGCTTGACCAACAAGACCCGCTGCTAAAGGCGAATCATCAATCACACGAACAGTCGTAGTGGTATCATCATTTGAATATTTTGATGCCATTTTACGCATTTGTTCAAGCGTACGTTGCTGAGCTTCTTCAGCCGCCTTACGACGCACTGCTTCTTCAGTTGCTTTTAACTGAGCAGTTTGTGCTTCACGTGCTTTTTTCTGTTCAGCCGTCTCTGATGGTTTTACCACTTGAGGCGCTTTAATCACCTTATCGCTATTGCGTTTTTTCACCACAACAGCCGTTTTTGACGGTGCTTGTGTTGCGCTATCAGAAGTATGCGCTGCACGCATCGCTTCTAAAGTTGCATTGGCTTTTTTCTCTGCAACATCACGTGCATTTTGCACTGCTTCAGTACGTACATTTTGTTCAGCACGTACTTTCACATTCGCTTCTACGCGTGCTTTTGCTTCAGCAGCAAGCAATTCTGGGTTCGGTTTAGCAAAAACTTGTTTCTTACGAACTTCAACATTAATGCTTTTTGCTTTGCCCGAAGTACTTGTAACTTTAGCAGTACTCGTTGTTTTACGTTTCAACGCAATTTTTCCTGTGTTACCACTTTCCTGACCATGAACTTTTTTCAAATGATTGACTAAAGTGTCTTGTTGCTCAGTGGTAATAATATCATCTGCTTTACGCTGTGGTAGACCTGCATCACGAACCTGCTCTAGGAGTTTCTCTACAGGACGTTCTACGCTGAGCGCTAACTCTTGAATCGACTTGTCCGTCATCTATTATCTCCTAGTTAAACCATGATTCACGTGCTTTCATGATGAGTTGACCCGCTTTGTCATGACCTAAACCTTCGATATCAGAGATATCATCAGTCGCTTGGTCTGCCAAATCATCAACAGTAATCACACCACGTGCCGCCAATGCATATGCAATCTCAGTGGTCATACCTTCCATTCCGAGAAGTTCTGCACTTGGCTCTTGAATATTTTCTTGCTGTTTTAACGCATCCGTTAATGCAGCTTCTTTTGCACGACTTTGTAGTAATTCAACTAAGTCTGCATCAAGCTCGATTTCATCAAATGTCTCAGCAGGAACATAAGCAATTTCTTCTAATGAAGTGAAGCCCATTTCTACCAAAGCCATTGCTAAATCTTCTTCAATATCGAGACGTGATACAAACATATCAAGATATTGTTGTGCTTCATTTTGCTGACGAGCACGATACTCTTCTTCCAACATCATGTCGAGTTTATAACCGGTTAATTCCGATGCTAAACGAACATTCTGTCCTTGCGAACCAATCGCACGTGCCAACTGGTCACTGGTCGCAAAAATAATATCTGCACTACGTGCATCTTCATCAAGTACGATACCTGAAACGTCTGCTGGTTCTAATGCACTTGCAATGTATTGCGCTGGATCATCAGACCACACCACAACATCAATACGCTCACCATTTAACTCTTGTTGTACCGCTTGGATACGCGTACCACGCATACCAATACATGCACCTACAGGGTCAATACGATGATCATTGGTTTTCACTGCAATTTTAGCACGTACACCTGGTTGACGCGCTGCGGCTTTAATTTCAATGATTTCTTCAGAAATTTCTGGAATTTCTTTTTTCATTAAAGCCATTAGCATTTCAGGACGAGCACGTGACAACAGCAATTGTGCACCACGACCTTCACGGTTTACGTTATACAAGATTGCATTGATACGTTGCTTTGGACGTAAAATTTCTTTATGGATGGTTTCTTCACGCGCCAAATACGCTTCTGCATTGTCACCAAGATCAATGATAAAGCCATCTTTAGTTTGTTTTTTCACTTCACCATAGATCAGTTCGCCAACTTTAGATGCATACGCATCCGCAACCAACGCACGTTCAGCTTCACGAATCTTTTGCACAATCACTTGTTTTGCAATTTGCGCAGCAATACGACCAAACTCGATCGATTCAACTTCAAGCTCGCGGATATCGCCAATTGACCACTTTGTTGCATCCACATCAGAAATCGCATCCTGACATGCTGGCATTTCGTGGTCTTCATCTGCAACCAGCGTCCATTGACGGAAAGTACGGTAATCACCAGTTTTACGATCAATCTCAACACGAAGTTGAGCTTCTTCTGAATTTGTGCCTTCGTAGAATTTTTTCTTCGTCGCGGCAACAAGTGCTTGTTCTAACGCTTCGAAGATCGCTTCACGACTAACACCTTTTTCATTACTAACCGTTTCTGCAACGGTAAGAATTTCGCGGCCCATAAGTCACCTACCGATTTCTTATAAAATTAAGTTAATATTAGTCTTGATAGATTAAATTTGCTTTATCAATATTATTACTATCAACTTCAAGCACCTGACCACCTTCTACTTCAACCTGAATGATTTCATTTTCTAGGTCTACAGAAAGTAATTTTGCTTGAAATTTACGACGGTTTTCGACAGCAGCAATTAATCGTAAAGCGACTTGTTGTCCAATATACCCAGACATTTGTGACAACTGAAAGAATGGGCGATCCCAACCAGGTGAAGAAACTTCTAGAGCATACTCACCCGAAATCGGATCATGGACATCTAGCATTGCGCCCACTTGTTGCGTGACCAGCACACAATCTTGAACACCAATACCACGCCCTTGGTCTGCTTCGCCATCTTCGGTGAGAAGTGGCTCTGCATTGTCATCAGTCGCTTTGTCAATATAAATACGTAATAAAGAACGTTTACCTTGTGGTAGGAATTCAATTCCCCACAGATCTACACCACAAGCAGCCACAGCTGGTGCGATAAGATCAAACAGTGCTTGAGATTTATTTGATAATTTCATTTACTCTCGTCGCTCTCATGCGAGCCAATCAATCTTAACCGTATAGTGAACACGATGATTTGATCTTGCGCCGTATACGGCTCATATCGACACTACACGATAGCTAAACAACCAATAAAAAAGGGCGTAATCGCCCCTATGTTACACAGAAAAGCAAAGCCCACTGTGCAAAAAGGCCCACCTATTGTGAGCCTCTTTTTAGAAACTTGGTAGCGGGAGCTGGATTTGAACCAACGACCTTCGGGTTATGAGCCCGACGAGCTACCAGACTGCTCCATCCCGCATCAACGTGCAAAATTATATACAATTATGAAAAAAAGTCAATCTAAGTTTTTTTCACCATTGCTTGATTAAGTTGCACCTTAATCAAATGGTAGCGGGAGCTGGATTTGAACCAACGACCTTCGGGTTATGAGCCCGACGAGCTACCAGACTGCTCCATCCCGCATCAACAAATTACTGCGTACACCAAACTTACTGGTTATTAAGCTTGGTGCGGAAGGGGGGACTTGAACCCCCACGCCCGAAGGCACTACCACCTCAAGGTAGCGTGTCTACCAATTCCACCACCACCGCAGCTTTGTGGGACGAATTCTAGTACCTAAAACAAAAAAAGGAAAGCATTAATTCAGCTTATTCAGTCGTTTTTGGTGCATTTGGCGAAGTTTCAGCCGATGTCACTGGTGCAGACGTTGAGGTTTGAACAGTTTTTAAACTATATGCATCTGTGGTATGTTTTTTTGCAAGTACAGCCAAAGTTAGACTGGTCACAAAAAAGATTGCAGTAAAAACTGCAGTTAAACGTGTCAAGAAGTTACCTGCACCTGACGCGCCAAATACAGTTGCAGCACCACCACCACCAAACGATGCGCCTGCTTCTGCACCTTTACCTTGTTGTACTAAAACCAAAGCAATAATCAAAATTGCTAAAATGATGTGTACAACGAGTATAAAACTATACATTTCTATTCCTCGTTATTTGCTTTGTGCAAATGCTTGTGCAATTTGGTAAAAAGATTGTGCATTGAGAGATGCACCACCCACTAAGGCACCATTGATATCTGGACATGCAGCCAATTCAACTGCATTTTCAGCTTTAACGCTACCACCATATAAGATCGCCATGTTTGCGCCATATGATGTGATTTGCGTTAACCCTTCACGAATTTTTGCATGCATCGCCTGAGCATCTTCTGGTGAAGCTGTTTTACCTGTGCCTATCGCCCAAATTGGCTCATAAGCAATCACAATATTTTGCCATTGTTCAGCTTTGACCACAGCAGCAATATCACAGATTTGCTGTAATACAACTTGATCAGCCAAACCTTGCTCACGCTGATCAAGACTTTCACCAACACAGTAAATCACAGTTAAGCCTGCATTTAATGCATGATGCAACTTCTCTTTTAAAATTTCGACATGGTCACCGAACAACTCACGGCGCTCAGAATGACCAACCAGCGCAAACCCAATACCACTGTCTTTCAGTAATTCAGCACTCACCTCTCCCGTGTACGCACCTGTACCTGCTACCCGAGAAAGGTCTTGTGCTACGGTATAAACCGTTCTAGCAGCATCTTTTAACTGAGCTTGAATACTGGTTAAAGCAATTGTGGTCGGTGCCACACCGATATGACATTGTTCGGGAGCAATATGTTCTTGCTCTAATAACTGTTTAAATTCTTGTATTAATTGGAAAGCATTCGCATGCATTGGATTCATTTTCCAATTACCAACAACCCAAGGGGTAATGGTCGAATTCGACATACTTCGCCTGCCTAATGTTAATTTCTCAAAAATGCTGCATATTTTACACGGATTTTTATAAAATTGAGTTTTTTTCTATTGTTTAAATATAAATCAGATTGAAAACAGCATGGGCTCAACAAGAAATTCTTTGCGAACGCTCTGTTCGTTTTGATATTTATTTTAAAATTAAGTTGCTTAGGTGTTGCTACTCTTTCCAACACGCATTGCATTATCGCTAAAAACGGCTCAAACTTAGATCGAATTAATCGTGTGTCTTTTAGCAACGGAACGAATAAAAGAAAATTAATTTATAAAAAACTCGATTAGTTCAAAGTTTTATCGGTGAACCAAGTCAAAAACGACACTTTCTCTAGTGGTATTTTTGCATAACAAAAGTATAATTTTTAGGATACATATTATAAACATTTATTGTCATAAGGCGGACAGATGTCAGGATTACATACGTCTCCAAAATTTTCGGGGTTTATTCGACGATTGGTCGAAGATGGTCATATGTCTGCATCAGGTATGCAAACAGCAATCGACACAGCAAAAAAAGCACAACAAGATATTGTTGCGCATCTGATTGAACATCATCGTCTTTCTCAACTTACCATTGCTGAAACCATTGCGGTAGAATTCGGTGAGCCAGTCTTTGATTTAGCGGTTTTTGATACGGCTTTGTTGCCACGTGAGCTCGCTGACAGCAAATTGATTCACAAACATCGGGTTGCGCCTTTGATTCAACGTGGGCAAATTCTCTATGTTGCTACCAGCAATCCAACCAATATTGATGCACTCGATGCGATTCGTTTTAACACCAAACTCAATATCGAACCGATTATTGTTGAACACAGCAAACTCGAAAAACTCATTGAGCAACAATTTGGGGACACGGACAACTTCGACTTTGGGGAGGGCGAAGATTTTGATCTTGATGTCGATATACCCACTGAATCAACACAAGACGATGAAGTCCCTCAAGGTGAAGAAGCACCGATTGTAAAATACATCAACAAGTTACTCATTGATGCGATTCGCATGGGCGCATCCGACTTACACTTTGAGCCTTATGAGAAAATGTATCGGGTTCGCTATCGTGTCGATGGTGTATTGCGTCAAATTGCAAATCCCCCCTTGCAACTCGCCACTCGACTTGCTTCACGTTTAAAAGTTATGTCGCAAATGGACATCTCTGAAAAACGGATGCCGCAGGATGGTCGTATTAAGCTCAAGCTATCCAAAACCAAAGCGATTGACTTCCGTGTCAACTCATTACCCACGCTATTTGGTGAAAAATTGGTGCTGCGTATCCTTGATCCATCCAGTGCAATGTTAGGCATTGAGGCACTCGGTTATGAAGAAGAACAAAAAGCATTATTTCTAGAAGCACTCGACAAGCCTCAAGGCATGCTCTTGATCACAGGTCCAACAGGGTCAGGTAAAACGGTATCTTTATATACGGGGATTAACATCCTCAACACTGAAGATACCAATATTTCTACAGCCGAAGATCCCGTTGAGATCAACTTAGAAGGGATCAATCAGGTTAACGTCAACACCAAGACAGGCTTAACCTTCTCTGCTGCCCTTAAAGCCTTTCTCCGTCAAGATCCTGATATCATCATGGTTGGTGAGATTCGTGACCTAGAAACTGCTGAAATTGCCATTAAAGCAGCACAAACCGGTCATATGGTGATGTCTACACTTCATACCAACAGTGCACCTGAAACCTTAACTCGCTTGCGTAATATGGGAGTCCCCTCCTTCAATATCGCGACTTCGGTCAATCTTGTTATTGCACAGCGATTAGCACGTCGCTTATGTCCACAGTGCAAACAAGCGATAGATATTCCCAAACAAAGTCTTTTAGAGTTAGGCTTCACTGAACAAGATTTAGCAAATCCTGAACTTCAGATATTTCAACCGGTTGGTTGTTCCGAATGTCGTGAAGGCTACAAAGGCCGTGTCGGTATCTATGAAGTGATGAAAGTGACCCCTGAAATTTCTAAAATCATTATGGAAGATGGCAATGCATTACAAATCGCAACCGCCTCTGCACAAGCTGGTTTTAACAATTTAAGGCGTTCAGGTTTACAAAAAGTCATGCAAGGGATCACTTCATTACAAGAAGTTAATCGAGTCACAAGTGAATAAAATTAATAAAAAGGATTAATAATCATGGCAGCTAAAAAAGCGCAAATGATGCCTACTTTTGCTTATGAAGGGGTAGATCGTAAAGGGGCAAAAATTAAAGGGGAATTACCTGCACGGAATATGGCTTTAGCAAAAGTCACTTTACGTAAACAGGGCGTCACCATTAAGAATATTCGAGAAAAACGCAAAAATATTCTCGATGGCTTAATGAAAAAACGAGTCACAACACTGGATATCACGGTGTTCACACGCCAGCTTGCAACCATGATGAAAGCCGGCGTACCACTGGTACAAGGTTTTGAAATTGTTGCTGAAGGCTTAGAAAACCCTGCCATGCGTGAAGTGGTACTGGGCATAAAGAGCGAGGTCGAAGGGGGTAATACTTTTGCTGGTGCACTAAGAAAATACCCACAATATTTTGACAATTTATTTTGTTCTTTAGTTGAATCTGGCGAACAGTCTGGTGCGCTAGAAACCATGCTTGATCGTGTAGCGATCTACAAAGAAAAAAGTGAATTACTGAAACAAAAGATCAAAAAAGCCATGAAATACCCAGCCACAGTGGTGGTGGTTGCTGTGATTGTCACCATTATTTTGATGGTCAAAGTTGTGCCTGTTTTCCAAGATCTATTTAGTTCATTTGGTGCTGACTTACCCGCCTTTACCAAAATGGTGGTGAATATGTCGGTATGGATGCAAGAATATTGGTTTATCTTGATTATTGTGATTGGTGCGATGATTGCCTGCTTTCTCGAAGCGAAAAAACGCAGTAAAAAGTTTCGAGATACACTGGATAAAATGGCGCTCAGATTGCCTATTTTTGGTGATTTAGTTTATAAAGCCATTATTGCGCGATATAGTCGTACTCTAGCGACAACATTTGCAGCAGGTGTGCCACTGATTGATGCACTTGAATCAACCGCTGGTGCAACCAATAATGTCGTTTATGAAGATGCTGTGATGAAGATCCGCGAAGATGTCGCAACTGGACAACAATTACAGTTTGCCATGCGCGTGTCGAATCGTTTTCCATCGATGGCGATTCAAATGGTTGCGATCGGTGAAGAATCAGGTGCTCTAGACAGTATGCTCGATAAAGTGGCAACCCACTATGAAAATGAAGTCGATAACGCGGTTGATGGCTTAACTGCAATGATGGAACCACTCATTATGGCAATTCTAGGTGTACTGGTCGGTGGACTTGTGATTGCAATGTACCTTCCAATCTTCCAAATGGGTTCTGTGGTCTAATGCAACAATTTTTCTCTTATTTTATCGAAAACCCAACTGCGCTCTATCTTGCAGTTGGGTTGTTGAGTTTATGTATTGGTAGTTTCCTCAATGTGGTTATTTTCCGAACACCTCGAATGATGGAACAGGAATGGCAGCAAGAGTGTCAGATGCTGCTCCACCCAGAACAACCGCTCATCGATCAAAGTAAATTAACACTCAGTGAACCGCCCTCGACCTGCCCAAAATGTCACTCTGCGATACGCTGGTATCAAAATATTCCTGTGATCAGTTGGCTCGTGCTACGCGGTAAATGTGGTGCTTGTCAAAATCCAATTAGTATCCGCTATCCATTGATTGAACTCCTCACAATGGCGTGTTCTCTGGTGGTCGTGGCTGTATTTGGTGCAACCATTCAAATGCTGTTTGCCTTGGTCTTCACATGGGTTTTGATTACACTGACCTTTATTGATTTTGATACACAACTGCTTCCTGACCGTTTTACCCTTCCCCTTGCAGCCTTAGGTTTGGCAATTAACAGTTTTGCGGTTTATACCACAGCAAGCTCGGCGATTTGGGGCTATGTAATCGGCTTCCTCTGTCTATGGATTGTTTATTATCTCTTTAAACTCATCACAGGCAAAGAAGGAATGGGCTATGGAGACTTTAAACTACTCGCAGCCTTAGGTGCTTGGATGGGGCCGATGCTACTGCCGTTGATTGTGTTACTGTCTTCGATCGTCGGCGCAATTGTAGGGATTATCCTGCTGAAAATGCGTGGTGAAAATCAGCCCTTTGCATTTGGTCCTTATATTGCGATTGCAGGTTGGATTGCTTTTTTATGGGGTGATCAAATTATGAAAGTTTATCTTGGAGGTTAACATGCGATTTATCTTGGGAATTACAGGTGGCATTGGCAGTGGTAAATCTGCGGCGACCCAATGGTTTGAGTCTCAAGGTATCTGCGTTGTTGATGCTGACATTGTGGCAAGAGAAGTTGTTGAACAAGGTCAGCCCGCATTAAAAAGTATTCAAGATGCTTTTGGAGATTGGGTGTTATTGGAAGATGGCAGTCTAAATCGACGTGCTCTGCGTGAGCATATTTTCCAATCACCTGAAGCGCGTCAAACATTAGAGGGAATTACCCACCCCGCGATTCGCCAGTCGATTATCCAACAACTACAAAACGCTCAAAGCCCTTATGTGATCTTGGTTTCACCACTACTCTTTGAAACCAATCAGCATGAACTTGTTCATCACACCTTACTGATTGATGCAGATGAACAAACACAGTTACAGCGTGCCAGCCAACGCGATGGACAAAATGCAGCAGAGATTAGAAAAATTATTGCAGCACAAATGCCTAGAGCTCAAAAACAACAACTCGCCCATGATGTTGTTCTCAATGATGGTTTATTAGAGCATCTGCATAAGCGGTTGAAGCCCTTACATTTAAGTTATTTGCAACGTGCTGAGCAGTTCTTTTAATCTTTTTTTTGCTGAGCAAGTTGTTTACTTAAGCTATCTTGGCGGAACCACCGCCATGGCTGTAATGCCCCGATTGCCATTCCCACCAAACCACAAGCAACGGCAACACTTAAGGGTTCATTTAACAACGGAACGGCAAGCACAGCCGCGATAAACGGCGCTAAAGTGACAATACTTCCAGTCTTAAATGCACCTAAACGCTGAATTGCAGCGATATAAGTCAAAGTGGCAACAATCACGACCAATACGCCATGAAACAACCCTTGTACCAATAAATGTACAGCTTCGACTTCTTGAAAATGCTTTGGAATAAATAAAAGATAAATCGGCAAATAAATCAATGCAGACCAGATTGCCACACTTGCCATCGCATGCCATGCGGACAATTGCCACTGTTTCAACAACACAGTGAATAGCCCCCACCAAACTGCACTAAAAAAGAATAACAGATCACCTAGACCAAATGACGAAGCTTGCTCATGCAACATCAAATAGCTCATCACCGCCAAAGCACTCAACATGATGATCAAGCTCAACCACGTATGCTTATCAAAGGTCTGCTTAAAAAATACATAAGCAGCGACGGCAGTACATAATGGAATAAAACCATTTAAAAAAATTGCGGCATGCGCTGCTGGTGCATGTAGAAAGGCAGTATAAACGGTAAAACAGTAGGCTAAACCTCCTGTTAATGCCAATATCACTGCGCGTGGATGCCATAAAAAAGCCAAATCTTTTTTATAAATCAGGATCGGCATGAGAATCGTAAACGCAATCGCAAAGCGCATTGCGACCAAATCCCAAGCACTGATATGCCAATGCGCATTTAAGCGAGAAAAAATGGTAAAGCCGCCCCAAATACACATGGTAATGAAGACAAATACATAGCCTTGGGTTCGAACCGTCATGTCAAAGCACTTGAATCATCATACCGTAGTCAGATGATTATACATTGCGCTGACGACATGCTTCATACAACGCCATTCCCGTCGCCACACTCACATTCAAGCTTTGTAAATCACCTGACATTGGAATATAAACGGTGTGATCACACTGAGACTGTGTAATTGGTCGCAAGCCAGTATCTTCAGCACCCATCACGATCACAATCGGTCCGCTAAAATCACACTGCTGTAGCGGCAATGCCTTTTCATCTAACATCGTGCCGATAACGCGCGTATGTGTGGTGTCTTTTAAATGCGCCAAAGTACGTGCAAGATTAGTGACTTGAATAAATTTAACCTTTTCAGCGCCCCCTGCTGCAACTTTGCGAGCAGTTGGTGTAAGCCCTGCGGAACGGTCACGAGGCACGATCACCGCTTGAACCCCCATTGCAGCAGCAGTACGAATACAGGCACCAAGGTTATGCGGATCAGTTACTTGATCTAGTGCCAATAACAACGCATTTGGAGTCTGTTGCATCAGTTGATCTAAATCTTGTTCATTTAAGGTCGGATGTGGACGTACAGCCGCGACAACCCCCTGATGAAAAGGCAGACCCGCCAATTTTTCTAAACTGTCTCGACTGGCTTGTTGCACACTAATCCCAAAAGGTTCTGCAAGCTGTAAAATCTTTTGTAGACGTTGGTCATCACGCCCTTTCAGGGTAAATAAAGTCAAGACTCGCTCAGGCTCTAACTCTAATAATGACTCCACAGAGTGAACACCATAATAATATTCAGATTTTGCCATGAACGAACGACCTCTTTAAAAATGCCCGCTTCAAAAAAGGGGATTTAGATTGTAAAAGTTTCTCTTTGAAGCAGAAACTTTTGGGAGACTTATAAAAAATAAAAATCCTGCAAAGTGACTTTACAGGTGAGGAGCGAATAGCTCCGTAAGGGAATTTAATAAAAAAATCCTGTAAAATGACTTTACAGGTGAGGAGCGAATAGCTCCGCAAGGGAATTTAATAAAAAATCCTGTAAAATGACTTTACAGGATTCCCTTACAGCATAAGTGTACTCGATTTAAACAGTAATAGGTTAGCCTTCTAGATGGCAAACATAATCGAGCACTTCATCCGCTTCGATATGAAAAACACTATTGCCAGGCACATAAAAAGACTGTCCAGCACGGAATAACTCACTTTCGGTGCTATCTGCAATTTTTACACGGCATTCACCAGAAATAATTTCCATACGCTCTGGTACATGTGTCTCGAATGCTAAAGGCTGTTCAGTCGGTAAAAGGACACCTAAAGTCTTTTTGGTACCATCTTCAAACTGTACTGTATGGCTAATACATGCCCCACCAAAATACACATTTGACTTTTTAATGACCGTAACATGATCAAACTGCACTGAACTCATGCCTACTCTCCAAATAATGCAGCATTTATATTAGGTTATGATGGACGTAGTTTAATTGTGCCTGCGTCACTAATCAATCCATTTTTATCATGCTTTTTGCAGCAAATTTCGAAGCACCAAAGTGCTTTATCACAGAGAGAACTGTCATATCCTAGGCAAATCAACAAATTCATCTATTCAACGCTTGTAGCAACTATAAAACTTCTCTATCTTTAAGCAAAAGATTTTGTGCATTGGATGCGTTTATGCTCACCCATTTAACTTTAATTAATTTTGCACTCGCCGACCACCTCGCTTTAGATATTGAACAAGGTTTTAATGTACTTACTGGTGAAACTGGTGCAGGTAAATCATTATTGTTAGATGCATTATCTGCCTGTTTAGGAGAGCGCACAGACACCCATTATGTCCGCTATGGTGCCGATAAAGCAGATGTGACTGCTGTATTTAGTTATCAGCCCGAAAGTGCCGAAGCACATTGGTTAAAAGAACATGAACTGGATGATGACACTGCTGAAATTCATTTAAGACGCGTAGTTTTTGCGACAGGCCGAAGTAAAGCATGGATTAATGGGCGACCAAGCAGTTTAACTGAACTTAAAGAAATCGGGCGTTTGCTCGTACAACTCTATAGCCAACATAGCCAACAACAATTACTTGAACCACCCTATCCCAAACATTGGTTAGACCGCTATAGCAACTTTGCAACGCCAGCACAGGCTGTACGTGAGGCTTATGCGACTTGGCAAAAAAACATTCATCAACATCAAGCCGCTTTAGATGCGCAAGCAACACGTATTCAAAGAATACAAACGCTTGAATCCCAACTTGAAGAACTCGAAGATATCATTCAGACTGATTATCGTGAAACAGAACAAGAATTTGATCGTCTGAGCCATCATGAACACATCATGCAAGACTGTGGTTTTAGCTTGAATGTGCTAGATGAAGCAGAACAAAATATTACCCAAGAAGTTGCCTCTATCATCCGTCGTTTGGAATCTCACGCAGGACGTAGTGAACAACTCTCCAGTATTTATAATTCATTGTTGAATGCACAAAGTGAAATAGATGATGCAACTGCGAGTTTGCGTCAATTTATTGACCGACAAAGTTTTGATCCTGAGCGGATGGAACAGCTCAATGCAACCTTAGAAATTTTTCATCGCCTTGCTCGTAAGCACCGTAGCCAACCAGAACAACTAAAACAGGAATACGAAGCTTGGCAACAAGAGCTAGAACAGCTCCATCATCTTGAAGATCCTGAAACCTTAGCGGAACAAGTTGAGATTTCATATCAAGAATTTATGCAAAAAGCACAACATTTAGATGAAATTCGTCGTGCTGCAGCCATTCCATTGGCACAACAACTGATCGAACAAGTCAAACCACTTGCTTTACCTGAAGCCTATTTTGAATTTAAGTTTGAACCATTGATGCCACCAAATGCAGAAGGTTTAAGTTCTATTCAACTGCTATTCACCGCCAATAAAGGCATCCCAGCACAACCCCTAGCACGTGTGGCATCAGGTGGTGAACTTTCACGTATTGCGCTGGTCATGCAAGTCATGAATGCCGAAAAAACTGAAGCTGAAGTGCTGGTATTTGATGAAATTGATGTCGGGATTAGTGGCGGAACTGCTGAAGTGGTTGGTCGCCTCCTCGCTGATTTGGCGCAACACGTACAATTGCTTTGTATTACTCATCAAGCGCAAGTTGCGGCACAATCTGACCAGCATCTCTTGGTGAAAAAGCAACAAACTGACCCTGCCAGTAGCACCATCATTGAACTTGACGAAGCGCAACGAATTTTGGAACTTGCCCGCATGTCTGGGGGGGTCGAAATTAGCGAAACCACCTTACAACACGCGAAACAACTACGTCAGTTGAAATTTCAACCGAGCTAGCGTCTATTAACAAAATATCAGAAAATGATTGGCGAAATCCGATCAACTCTTGTATGTTGATAAAAAGAACCTATATAGATAAATTAGCAGAATATTTTGATGGAGAACCGCCTAGGTGACGAAACAATATTTAACTCATCGTTGTCTAATTGCTCCACCAGACATGGCAGATGACTTCTTTGCAAATACAGTCATATATGTTGCTCGCCATGATGAAGACGGCGCTCAAGGCATTGTGATCAATCGCCCTTCTGATCTACAAATCAAAGAATTACTCAATGATTTAGAGATCGATGCCGACAATGTACAGCCACATGCAGTTTTGCAAGGTGGACCTTTGCGTCCCGAGGCTGGCTTTGTTTTACATACTGGTCAACCCACTTGGCATTCATCCATCGCAGTGGGTGAAAATGTTTGTATCACCACCAGTAAAGATATCTTAGACGCGATTGCACACAATGAAGGTGTTGGTCGTTATCAAATCGCATTGGGTTATGCGAGTTGGAGCAAAAATCAACTTGAGGAAGAAATGGCTCGAGGCGATTGGCTCATTTGCGATTCAGATATGGATTTGATTTTTAATTTACCTTATGACGATCGTTGGGATGCAGCCTACAAAAAAATTGGGGTAGATCGTACATGGTTTGCTTCAGAGATTGGTCATGCCTGATATCCAAACTTCACAATCAATTATGGCATTTGATTTTGGCACCAAAAAAATGGGGATTGCAATTGGTCAGTCGAGTATCGAAAGCACCAATCCTCTCCCTCTATTCATCATGAAAGATGGCATTCCAGACTGGAATCAGTTATTGAAACTGGTCAAAGAATGGCAACCGAATTTATTTTTAGTGGGTTTGCCACTGAATATGGATGATAGTGAGTCAGAACTCTCTGCACGCGCTCGAAAGTTTGCGAGACGTTTACGCCATCAAACCAACATTGAAACATGGATGGTCGATGAACGTTTGACCACCCGAGAAGCACGCGAGGAACTTGAGTTTTATCAAGAACGTGGTCGCGCCAGGCGCTTATCCGCAGATAGTTTTGCCGCTGCACTGCTAATTCAAAGTTGGTATCGCGATCCTGCTGGGATTACGCCTTAAAAAAACTGTCCCTCAACTTTCTATCACAGAGCAGCATTAGTATTATTCCGCGATAGAAAACAACTTCAAGATAACAACTCTTGAATAAAATAAGATACACGGAAGCGTCATCCACAACCTGCGTGGCATAAACAAGATTTTGTTTCTGCGAAAAAGCATATAAATGAAGAAATAGAACAGGTTTTGTGGTGAGCTGCGACTATAGCAGCGCAAGATGCCTTTCTTGCAAAGCGTTGCTTCTCATTTGGGCGAAACCAAAGTAGGGCGAACCGCAGGTTTAACCTAAAATTGGATGAGAACTCAGCAAGACGCCGCATATCACTATTTCTCAATAATTCGAACCGTTGCCGTGCGTCCAGACACAAAAGCTAACGGATTCTGTGGTTGCTCATCTAACACAATCTTGACAGGTACACGTTGTGCTAAACGCACCCAACTAAAGGTCGGATTCACGTTAGCGAGTAAATTAGAACTGCCTGAGCGTTCACGATCTTCAATTCCCGTTGCGACCCCTTGAACATGCCCTTTAATCTGTTGACGATCACCCATGAGTTGCACCGTTGCCTGATCACCAACATGAATACGATTGAGTTTAGTCTCTTCAAAATAACCCACTACATAAAGCTGATGGCGATCAAGTAAAGCGGCAACGGCTTGCCCCACATTGACATAGCTTCCGACACGCAAATCAAAATTTGATAAAGTTCCATCAGCAGGTGCAACCACTTCTGAACGATGTAAATTTAATTGAGCTAAATGCAAACTGCTTTGTGCGACTTCTATCAGTGCTTGTTGCTGTTGAATCGCTGCATTGGACTGCTCGATACTTGCAACCAGTTGCTCACGTTCTGCGACAGCTTGATCGCGGGTTGCAAACACTTGATCCTGCTCTTGCCTTGAAATCGCACCATCCATGAGGCTAGCATAACGCGCTGCATTCTTTTCAGTCAGCTTCATATTGGCTTCGGTTTTGATCAAACTGGCTTTCGCACCTGCCAAGTTTGCATGGGCTTGTGCCAAACCCGCCTTGGCCTTAGCCAAATCAGATTTTGCTTGTTCCACATCTAAAGCCTGACGTGCGACATCTATTTTGAAAAGCACCTGTCCTTTTTTTACAGTCTGGTTATCCTGTACCAGAACCTCTGTGACCAGACCGTTGACATCTGATGCGACCTGAATCACATCACCCCGTACACGGCCATCTCTCGTCCACGGTGCGGCATTGTAGTAATTCCACAAATGCACGACCGCATAGACAGCGATCACGATCGCAACGAGTAATACCACAGGACGTATGACTTTTCGCACCTCAAATGCCTTCATGTTCATTACCTTTACCACTGATTCTTTAAATCATTAAATTTCGAATTGAGTGTTTATTGAAAACCTTAGACCCACAGCCACACGAATAGCCCATGGACCAGTAGCAACAATGCCAAGTAAAAACACAGATTAAAAATACTCGGCAGTGCAATCCAACCCTTGATGACCAATCGGTCGACCCATGGACTAATCAGCTTAAACAAGACATAAGCGATGATGGCTTGCACCAAAAGAATGGGGATATAAATCCCATAAAGATTAATTTCACCCATGTGACACACCTACGCCTGACATTGCCACATCCATTTCATCGGTTGGAATATGACCAATGCTTTCACAAATATTATTCAGAGAAATCAACAGCCGTTGCTGTAATTGAGCATCTTCAATCTGCTGAGCAATGCGATGCAGTAGATTGATTTGCTGCACAATAGATGTTGAGAAATGATGCGATGCACTTTGTTTCTCTTGGGCTTGGAAATACTGAGCTAATTGCTGTTGTAATACTGCGACCTCAGTTTGCAGCGCGGATAGCTGCGGTAGTTTTTGACTAATTTCTTGTAGCCGCACCAAATCAACAATCGAGCTGCTCTCAATCAATGCATTTTGAATCGCTGTTTTAATCTCAGGATTTTGCACCAACTTGGTATTCAAAATACCCACACGATCCAACATACTGCGTAAATGGATTTTAAAATCACTACCATAAGACATGCTTAAGGCCTGACGCATGGCTTGATAATGCAAAGCCAAAATACGCGTGGCACTGGTATCTGGTGAAACGGCACGAACCAAATCAATCACAATCAGCGACACCAATACGCCCAAGATCATGGCAAAGGAACTATCCAAATAAGAAACCGCATCCATCGTATATTGGTTATGCAGATTCAACCCCATCATGGTATTGATCCCAAGTACCATACCAATCGGCATCAGCATTTGATTGGCCATCATGGTTACAGCCACAAGGAACATTGGAAACAGGACCAAAGCCAGTTGCCAAAAATGGGTGACATGCGGAAAAATACCAAAGGCGTATAAGAAGACCAAACCCGCAGAAAAAATACTGCCCCAAATAAAAATCCGTAACACAGGCACAGGATTATCCAAAGCAGTCAAAATACACGCCGTCACCGCACCCATTTGCGCCATCATAAATCCAGCTTTCCAACCCGAAAGAATCCATGCGCCAGTCACAATAAAAGTAATCAGTACCGCACTAATGCCACCACGAACAGCGATGCCATGATCACGATGTAAACTTGGGTACTTGGTGGTAATCGCGGTAATTTCGACAGGAATATCTTTGTTGCCTTGCTGGATCTGCTGCCAAATAAGCTTTACCGCCAAAATATTGGCAATAAAATGACGCACATCCATTTTCAATGCCGCCAAGACAATTTGCTGTTCGGACGTTGCTAGAACCATAAGTTCAGCAAAATCCTGTTCAAAACTGCTCGGTAAGCCCTGTAAATCATTCGGTTTTAACAAGCGATCTTGTTTTAAAAATGCCAAGCTATGCTGAAGAATCAGATCCAAATGCGGTGCTAGATTGCTCATTTGCATTTTTTCAAGCTGTTTCACGCGTTGAGACAGCGCCACCAAATTCGCGACCACTAATGACACCTGATGCAACATTTCCTGCAAAGGCTTGGTCATCCCATTCAACTCACCTTTTTCATAGGCCAAATGAACTGCCAAAGCATGAATGTCGGAAGCATCACGCGTGATCACAGACAGAATTTGCGTATCATCGTCTGAACTTGCCTGCACACTCATTAAATTCCTAAAGGTACTTTCCAGATCACTTAAGGTTTTATTGACACGCTGCTTGATCATTGCACCAACATGAACGGGTAAAACCGTTGCAGAGACGACCGCTGTTGCAATCACACCGATTGAAATTTCTAACACGCGCGCCAATGCGATATCAAAAATATTGTAGACATCAATATAGGTAATCGCGTTATACACAATCATGGCGGTTGAATAGCCAGCCAACATAAAGACATAACTACGTGGCGTACGATCAAGCAATGAAACGTATAAAGCAAACCCGACCCATAAAGACAAAACAATGGTAAATAACCATGGCGTATTAATAAAATGAGGGGTTAACAATAAGGCAATCATTGCCCCAACCACCGTCCCAACTAAACGATACACACATTTTGACGACACCATCCCTGAGTAAGGATTGGCAATAATCAATACCGTACCAATCGACCACATTGGATTAATTAAATCGAGTTCAAAGGAAATAAACAGTGCCAGCATGCCTGCCACAAAGGTTTTGCAGGCAAAAATAATGTCCAGTCGGCTCGGTCTAAAAGCCAACAACTGTTTAAATAGCATGAACGTGTCTCAATTCTGAGCCAGACTTTTCGCTCATATTCCTTCAACAACACCAATGAATGTGATGACGAATTCAACTGATTTGGACAGATCCAAATCAGTTCGATAAGCGTAAAGCTGATGATGGGAAGTGATGTGCAATATTCGGAAAATTTAGATTTATAGCCCAAAAAATATCCAAATAAGACATTCTTTGATCTATTTTTTCAAAACAAGACCAATTAGTCAATATAAATTATCACGATTTGATAATATTTAATTTTAATTTAGAATAATATTGATAAAAGTGATCTTCTTTCTCATCATGACCATTGGTTTATTCAACCATCTCGATCAGATTTAAAAGTCCATACACGAACTCAGACTTTTCTGTTATAAAACAATAAAAGTTTGATTTTCACGTTATTTTTAAGGAGTAGATGCCCCATCATGGCAATTTCGAGTTTTGGTAAGATTCTCACTGTACTGGATCTATTCTCAGTTTCACGCCCGATTATCAATGTCGATATCATTTGTGATGAGCTTGCTCTATCCAAACCTACTGCCTATCGCTATCTTAAAGAATTGGTCGCGACCGATATGCTGAAACGCATTAGTGGCACGTCAGGTGACTACACTTTAGGATCTAAAATCGCTGTTCTGGACTATATTTCGCACAGCACCGATCCATTGGTGCAAACGAGTATTCCTTTTATGCGAGATATCGTTGAAAAAACTGAACTGTGCTGCTTGCTCACCTATCTAAACCATGATTATTGTATCGACCTACATCACGAAACATTTAAAGAGTCGGAGCTACTCTCATTTGGTCGTGGGTGTCCTCGCCCTGTTTATATTGGCGCGTCACCAAAAATCGTGATTGCACATTTGAGCAAACAACGCATTCAAGCCTACTATCAACAATTCAGTCATGAATTGGCTCAGGTTGGTTTCGCACAAAACTTAGATGAATTCTCTCAACACATGCGAAAAATCAAGAAACAAGGCTTTTATTTATCACAAGGTGAGATCGACCCATCTGTTTGTGGTCTGTCAGTACCAATTCGATTTTCGAACAAAGAAGCGCCGATTGCGCTCACTTTGGTGGCATCAAAAAACCGTTTTGACTTCTTAAACATTCAAAAATTGACAGAAATTCTGCAAAACAATGCCGCACAAATTGAACTTAAATTTGCAGCACTCTCAGAAAATCCATAAAGCCAAACTTGAGAATATAAAAAACATTTACATTTCTAACCGTTGTAAAAATCAATAAATTCTCATATTATGATTATGTTCTTCAGCATCCTCTCCTCAAGAGAGCATGTTTCCTCAGAGAACTAAGCTCATCCTTGCTATGGGCTTTTTTCTTGCCTTTATTTTTATATAGTCAATAAAAAGCCCTCCATCTGGAAGGCTTAGAAATTTTGAATGGATCGATCAAATATCTATTTTAAGGTTGTTTCAAGTATGGCCACGCTGCTTTGAGATAGATAAACATAGACCATAATGTCAAAATCACAGCTGCATAAAGCAAAGCATAGGCCCACATTTCGAGTGGTTTCCAATTTAACAGAAACACACTAATCGCAATCATTTGAAAAGCAGTCTTATACTTCCCTACCGTTGAAACCGCAACATTGGTACGCGCACCGAGTTCAGCCATCCACTCACGCAAAGCAGATACCGTAATTTCACGAGAAATAATCACGATGGCAGCAAATGCCATAGAAATGGTCGGTTGCCATTGCACTAAGACAATGAGCGCCGCTGCAACCATTAGTTTATCAGCAACAGGATCAAGGAAACGTCCGAAAGCTGAACTCTGATCTAATGTCCGTGCCAAATAGCCATCGAACCAATCCGTAAGCGCAGCAACGACAAAGATTGCTGTCAGCACCATATGGCGAAGCATTCCACCATGATGTTCAGCTCCAATGGCTGGTGGCCAATAAGCGATCACCAAAAACACTGGTATTAAAGCAATACGCGCCAAGGTTAAGATATTGGGAATGTTCAGGATTTGCCCTGTACTCATAAACACCGCCATGTTGTTCGCGTCAAATTTGCATATTGCACAAAGGATGTACCGAGAATGTATCCATCTGTAAGCAACTTTATACGAAATATAGTTGAATGTCGATTAGGCAAAAACGGCAACCGTCTGTCTTAACACGGCAATGAGCTGATTTTGTTGATCCCAAACATAAGCATATTCCGTTGAATACCCTTGATGGGCAAACTCAGTGACGACCTTATATTTAAACCAATCCTGAATTTGATGTGCAATTGGACTTAAAAAAGTAATCTGCCATGTCAAAGAACTCGCAGGCGCTGGGGTCTTAAACATCGGTAATACGCCTGGCGGCCAAACATCCATTAAAGCAAACAAATCTGCAAGCTGCATGTCACGATTGGGATGTAAAGCAGGTGAAAAACGACTCCAACCACCAAAATCAGGGACCTTACTTCCCGCCATTGGGTAGCTTCCCTCTGCCCAACACAATTCAAATTGTTGTAAGCATTCTGGCATCAAACCTTCGAGGTAGAAGGTTTTTTCCAATTGTTCAGCCATCGGATAATCAGGAACTTGTGGCAAATTACTCACATGGATCTGCGACTCACGCTGTGAACCAAAACTTGCAACTAAAATACTCTGTACTGCGTCATCTTGCCATAAACGTATTTCTAAGCTAGTGACTGATTTTCCTTGTCTTAAAATCTCAGCACTCAGCTTTGCTCGCCCTTGTTGTACAGGGCCAACGAAAGTGACATTACAACTTAAGAGTTGTTTTGCTGCATCATTCATCACACTCAGCGCTTTTTGGATCATTAAGCCTGCAACTAAACCACCAAATACTGTGCGACCTTGTAGCCATCCCGATGGAATATCAATCCATTCTTGTTGTTCGATCTGTTGATAAATCGGGAGTAGTGACATATTGATTTCCTTGATCGCTCTGAATAAATGTTATCTTTCAACTTTTCAGCCTAAATGTGAATGATCGATCTGGCTAAAATGTCAGAGCAATTATGTCAATTCAGTATGCTAACACCATAACACGATCAATCGATCACTCAGTTCAACGCGACCTATCCCAACAATCGTGCAGCATCATCTACTCATGCAAGATTTTATAAATGGTGCGTGCCATCACCTCACCTAAACCTTGAACCAACATAAGCTCTTTTTCAGATGCCCTCAGTACACCTTGTATCCCACCAAAATGCGTCAGTAAATCACGACGGCGTTTAGGACCTAGCCCAGGAATCGCCTCCAATACAGAACTACTGCGACGTTTATCACGCTTCGCTCGATGCTTGGTAATCGCAAAACGATGGGCTTCATCACGGACCTGTTGAATCAGATGCAAGGCTTTATGATCTTCTGCCAATTGCAGCTTAGTGCCATCGGTAAAATGTAGCGTTTCCAGACCCGCTTTACGCCCCTCACCTTTAGACACCCCAATCATAAAAGCATCCAGTGCTAATTCTTGCATTACCTCCATTGCCATATGTAACTGCCCTTTACCACCATCGATGAGGAGTAAATCAGGCAATATGTTTTTCTTATAACGACGGATTAATGCTTGGCGCATAGCGGCATAATCATCGCCACCCGTAATATCTTGAATCGCAAACTGACGATAGTCCCGCTTTCTCGCGCCGCCTTGATCAAAGACCACACAGGATGCAATCGGTGCTTCACCCATCGTATGGCTAATATCAAAACATTCAATTCGGTCAATCGGACGCCCCACCACTTGCTCAAGCTGATGAAAACGTTCGTTCAATTCTAGATAATTACTGAGCTTACCTTTAATGGCATGCTGCACATTCATTTGTGCCAACTCTAGCCATTCCGCCCGTGTTTCACGTACTTTATGCTTGATGTGGACTTTCTTGTTAAAGGTCTGCTGTAATGCTTCTTCGAGTTGGGGGCGATCTGGCACCTCAATATTCACAATCAACTCAGTCGGTACTTCATCTGCTACCTGAAAATAAAAGTTCGCAATAAAATCACTGAGCATTTGCCCCAAATCATCTCCCAACATATCTGGAAAATAACTTTTTCCCCCAAGCATTCTTCCGTTACGAACGTACATGATCTGCACACAAGTTACGCCCGCTTGATAGGCAATCGCTAAAATGTCGGCTTCACCTTTAACTTTAAAGACTGCCTGTTGTGCCTGAACCTCACGCAATAAGCCTAAACGATCCCGATAGAACACCGCCTTTTCAAACTCAAGTGCTTCAGCCGCTTGCTCCATTTTTCCGATCAACTCTTGATTCAACTCTTTGGTGTCGCCTTGTAGAAAGCGAATCGAGTTATCAACATCTTCTTTATAAGCTTCAGGGCTAATCAAACCCACACAAGGGGCGGTACAACGTTTGATTTGATACTGCAAACAAGGACGTTTTCTTTGGGCAAAAAAGCTATTTTCACACTGCCGTACATTAAATAATTTTTGTAAGGTGAGCAAAGTATCCCGAGCACTATAGGCACTCGGATAAGGTCCAAAAAACTTACCAATTTGATGTTTGCCTTTGCCACGTCCACTGGCAATACGCGGATAGGGCTTATCCGCTGAGACAAAGATATAAACATAAGATTTATCATCCCGCAGCATAATGTTATACGGCGGACGGTGCAGTTTTATGAGATTTTGTTCGAGTAATAAAGCTTCTGTTTCTGAACGAACGATCAGCGTTTCAATGTCATAAATACGTGCAACAAGCGCTTGTGTTTTAGGATGCTCAATAGTTTTAACAAAATAGCTGGATACACGATTTTTTAAATTTTTTGCCTTACCCACATACAGTAACTCCCCCTCTTTGCCGAGCATTTTATAAACACCGGGCAGTTGGGTCATGTGAGTCAGGATGGTTTCAATGTGTTCACGAGCGTTTGAGTTCACAATACTTTGTTTAGCCAATTCAATCACCATTATTGATTTCTTATCATGGGGGCAAGTGATTGAAAAGTCCACTTAATCGATTTTTAGTACATTAAGTTATAATTTTACTTGCTTGTATTTCGTTAATAATGCATTGGTTGCCGTTTCATTGAGATAATCACATTGCAACTCGCCAGCAACGTCTTGTACAGCACTCTTTTTCGAAATATAACGCCCTAAATATTGCTGATTTCCGATTTTAAAGAAAGTGTTAAACAGGTTGGACGTATCAATCACCTGCCACGCAGTACCATTCCATACGCCTTGGTTTTTTAGCAACGTTGTTCCATCGACCGTTTGATTGCTAATCTTGGTCTGATCAAAAATGATATAATCTTTATTACTACGTGTTTCAACTATTTTCCAACACACTGATCCCAAAGGGAATTTGTCTTCAAAATGCGTAAATGCAATGGCATATATGATATGATTATTCGGATCACCGAAACTCTCTTTATCCCCATTAGAATTATATAGTTGATAAAAAAACTTATTTTGAGCAAAGATATCAAAACTTAATCCCGTTAAATCCATTTTTTTTAAATGATATTCAACTGTTAAAGTCTCATTTTTTCTTAGGTTCGTTGGTGCAAAGCTAAGAACTGCTTGAGTCGTTGTTTCTTTCAACGATGCTTGTTTTCCCCAAATAAAATTTTGATTCGTTGTTTGCTTTAGTGTTGGAACACCTTGATCTGAAAAGTAATATCTATTAGATTCAGAAAGATACGTTTTATCTAGCGGTATCGATGACTGTTCACTGAGAATACCTGTATCTATACGATAGGTTTTTACATTAACATCATTGCCACCAAAAAAATCCAAACCATAGAACACCTTTTTATTAGATGCTTCCGTATTTTCTGTACCTTCTTCACAAGCACTCAGACCTAACATAGAAATACAAATTAATAATATTTTTTTCATTATCTGTTCTCATAAATATAAAGCGAATTGATTATGCTTAATTTAACCATTCGATACAATAATTCTATGTAGTATTACTTGGTCCATATATAAAAAAACGCCCTTGCAGGCGTTTTGATAAATAAAGTTAAAATACATAAGGTCGAACAAAAATAACGAAGAACAAGCCAAGCATAATGAACCATTTCAAAAAGTAATAAAGCTGACGATTTGATTTCTTCAACGCCTTGGCTTTAATACGAACTTGATAGACATAACCAAATACTTTATTTAGGCCGCCCGTTTGATCGCCCACTTCATTGGGTGAACTTGCCGCAGTCATCACACTTTTTCCAAACCAATGATTAAACTTTTCCATGAAACGCGTTTTTAATGGGCGCTCTACGTCAGCAAAAAAGATAATACGGTTTTGATCAGTTTTATTTTCCGCATAGTGAATATAGGTTTCATCAAACACCACACTCTCACCATCACGCCAAGAATAACGCTCACCATCGACATCAATGAAACAACGATCATCGTTCGGTGTAATCAAACCTAAATGGTAACGCAATGAACCTGCATAAGGATCACGATGGCGAACCAAACGGCTATCAGGTGCAAGCTCTGTAAACATTGCAGCTTTGATACTTGGGAGTGTTTTTAACAAAGCCGTTGTTTTTGGACAAAATTCTGATGCTGATGGGTGTGCAGAGTCATACCATTTCAAATAGAAACGCTTCCACCCCGTTTTAAAGAATGAATTAAAACCCAAGTCATCATAAGTACTTGATGCTTTAATACCACCTTTGTCATAAAGCGCTTGCGCTTCATCACGGATCATTTCCCAGTTTTCATCCAGAACTTTTAAATCCTTGAAATGCTGTGTGTCGATATAGGGTTGATTCGGCACGCTGGAAAACATGTACATCAAATAGTTAACGGGTGCGAATAGCGTTGAATGGTCAAAAAATTGACGATAAAACGAGTGCCTAACTTTACCACGGCGATGAACATAGAACGCCGAAATGATAAAAATCGCTAATATGATCCACTTAATCATTGAAATCGACACAAAAAAACTAATTGGCAAATTTTAACACTATCACCTATAATTTCTATACTTTTTTATTTAATTCACTCTTTACATATCCTCAAAAAAAATCACCATAAATATCAGCAATTTAAATTAAAATCAGTACTATTTTGAATATTTCCTTAATGATGTCCCTATTTTGTTAACCAAAGTATTATCAATATCACTCTTAAGATCAGTTTTGATACGAGATAGTTGAAAAAGGCTTTATATCCCCCCTAAACGACTTAGAAAAGATAAAGCTAAGTATAAAAAAAAATTGCTGATGTAGTGAGCCACATCAGCAATTAGGAATAATATTTAAGAATCTAAAAAGCCTATCAAATACTAAAGCTTTTTAATTGTTTCTGCAGCAATATCATTAAACCACGCGCAACCTTTTGTTAAATTTGCTATAACAGCTTTTTGAACGTAATAACCAGGTACAAACGCATTAGGTCCCATAGCATTTAAACGTTGAGTATGTTGATTAATTAAGTCCTTTTGTAAGTAACCCTCAAAATTATGCATTCTTCCAAAAACAAGCTGTCCATTATAATTAATGACTACAATATCAAAGACTAATCCATAAGAGTCATATTCACGATAATAACGCCACGAATGACCTTTCCACTTACCAGTGTTAACTTTATATGTATTTCCCATTTCTTTAACTGCATTCTTAAAATTATTTTCTACGCCAGAAAAAACCTCAGCATAGTCTTCACCAGTCATATCTTCTTTTGAGAACGTAATATAAGGTTTTTCAACAATCTCTTCTTGAATTTGATAACAAAATGAATTTTGTGGAAAATACAAAGGTGTACTTCTATTGTATGCTTGTCCCATTTTTGTATTTTTTAATTCAGGAGATACTTCAAATTTATCAAAAATAACTTTGTAATCTGGGTAAAAACGATCAAATACATTCTCCCCAGAAATATCTATTTTTTTATAAGTATGGTAGTAACCCGTTTTAGGAGCATTACTGAAATAGAATTTTAAAGCATTAATGGCCTTGGTATCTGAGTAAACCCACGTATCGGTAAAAAGTTGATCTGCTGTCAATAAGAATTCATTTTCACTTAAAGGAGTATAGTAAGTTGTTCCTTTAATCACATTATCAACATACGAATATTTTCTTGCCAATAACGTTTCTTGATCTACGTTATATAGATCGACAGTAACTTTCTCTTGAATAGGTGCAGTCGTGCTTCCACCTTTTGAACTTGATCCATTACCTGAACTATCGCCACCACCTCCACACGCACTCAGCATTAATGGAAGGATTGCCAAAACAACAAATTTAATTTTTAACATAATATTACTTTCTAGAACATTTTTATAACACAAATTTTAACCAACTATACAGATCCAGACAATACTTTCTGTCCAACAATTCTTAAAAAATCTTCCTTTTTTTTATCTTTAATTCAAAAAAACTTAACAACACCAGCACTCCTTATCATTTCTTCTACACACTGGCTTTTTTTAATAACACCATCATTTCAGCGTTTCGTTTTTACACGAATAAAACAACCTACCTCTATCTTTTTAGTGAAGTTTTCAAAATTGATCTGTTCCTCAAAAAATTGATGACCACTGCGTCACGCCTTGATACAACTTGTTATGTCCTTTTTAGATATAGTTATCGTAAGATTAGCGAAGCTTTTTTGTGTGCCTAACCGCATACATGCTTTATGACATCAACTCAGAATCCTCCACAACAAGGGAGATCAGGCATGATCCACGCTGGCAATGCCATTACCGTCCAAATGCTTGCGGACGGAATTGCAGAATTCCGCTTTGACTTACAAGGTGAGTCGGTTAATAAATTTAACCGTGCAACCATTGAAGACTTCCAAGCAGCGATTGCTGCGGTTAAAGCCAATAACGATATTAAAGGCTTAGTTGTAACTTCTGGAAAATCAACATTTATCGTTGGTGCAGATATCACTGAATTTGGCGACAACTTCGCCGCAGGTGAACAAGCAATTGTTGATTGGCTTATGCCTGTACACGAAATCTTCAACAGCTTTGAAGATTTAGACATCCCTAAAGTTGTTGCTATTAATGGCATGGCGTTAGGTGGTGGTTTCGAAATGTGCTTAGTCTGTGACTACCGTGTCATGTCTGAACAAGCACAAGTCGGCTTACCAGAAATCAAATTGGGTATCTATCCTGGTTTTGGTGGTAGCGTACGTTTAAGCCGTTTAATCGGTATCGACAATGCCGTTGAATGGATGGCAATGGCCAATCCGAAGAAACCTGCTGCTGCACTTAAAGATGGTGCTGTAGATGCGGTTGTTGCTGCTGACAAACTAAAAGAAGCTGCTGTTGACTTGGTTAAACAAGCCATTGCTGGTCGTTTGGACTGGAAAACAAAACGTCAAGAAAAATTAGACGCGATTAAATTGAACCCACTTGAACAAATGATGGCGTTCAATACAGCGAAAGGTGCGGTACTTGCAAAAGCAAACCCTGCACAATACCCTGCTCCAAAATTATTGCTTGATTCATTACAAGCAGGTGCAACCTTAACACGTGATGATGCATTAAAAGCAGAAGCACAAGGTTTCGCAAAAGCTGCGATCACACCACAAGCAGGTGCATTGATCGGTTTATTCATCAACGATCAAGTTGTGAAGAAAACTGCGAAAAAATATGAGAAAGGTGCTCACCCAGTAAACCAAGCAGCGGTATTAGGTGCTGGTATCATGGGTGGTGGTATTGCTTACCAAGCGGCAAGCAAAGGCACACCAATCATCATGAAAGACATTGGTAACCCACAACTTGCACTTGGTATGAAAGAAGCGAATGGCTTACTGACCAAGCAAGTTGAACGCAAGAAAATGAAAGCTGCGCAAATGGGTGAAACACTTGCTCGCATCCGCCCGACTTTAAGCTACGATGAGTTTAAAGAAGTGGATATCGTGATCGAAGCGGTGACTGAAAATCCAAAAGTAAAAGAAATGGTATTGGTAGAAACTGAGAAAAATGTTCGTGAAAACACGATCATTGCATCAAACACTTCTACAATTTCAATTACACGTTTAGCAAAAGCATTACAACGTCCTGAAAACTTCGTTGGTATGCACTTCTTCAACCCAGTACACATGATGCCACTGGTCGAAGTTATTCGTGGTGAAAAGACTTCTGACGAAGCGATTGCAACCACAGTTGTTCTTGCTCAGAAAATGGGTAAAACACCAATCGTTGTGAACGACTGCCCAGGTTTCTTAGTAAACCGTGTATTGTTCCCTTACTTTGGTGCATTCGACCTTCTTGTTAAAGACGGTGCGGATTTCCAACAAGTAGACAATGTAATGGCGAAGTTCGGCTGGCCTATGGGTCCTGCATACTTGATCGACGTTGTTGGTATCGATACAGGTGTTCATGGCGCTGAAGTCATGGCTGAAGGTTTCCCTGACCGTATGAAGCCTGACTACAAAGGTTCTATCGAAGCGATGTACGAAGCAAAACGTCTTGGTCAAAAGAATGACGTTGGTTTCTACAAATACGTGTTAGACAAGAAAGGTAAGAAAGCGAAAACTGTTGATCCAACAGCTTACGAAATCATTGCACCTTTCGTTACGGGTGAAAAACGCGAGTTTGACAACCAAGAAATCATTGACCGCATGATGCTTGCTTTCTGTAACGAAACTGTTCGTTGCTTAGAAGACAACATCGTTGCAACGGCTGCTGAAGCAGATATGGCAATGATTATGGGTGTAGGTTTCCCTCCATTCCGTGGTGGTCCATGTCGTTACATCGACCAAACAGGTGTTGCTGAATACGTTGCGCTTTGCGACAAGTATGCACACTTAGGTAAGGCTTATGAAGCGCCACAGATGTTGCGTGACATGGCTGCTAACAACACAAAATTCTACGGTTAAGGAGCGACGTGAATGGCTACTTTAAATCCACGTGACGTTGTGATTGTTGATGGCGTTCGTTCTGCCATGGGCAAATCGCGTAACGGTATGTTCCGCAATGTACGTGCCGACAGTTTATCTGCTGAATTAGTACGTGCACTGGTTGCTCGTAACCAGTTCGATACAAACGAAGTTGAAGACATCATTTGGGGTTGTGTCAACCAAACTTTAGAGCAAGGTATGAACATTGCTCGTAATATTGGTTTATTGGCTGACATCCCTAAGACTGCTGGCGGTCAAACCGTCAACCGTCTTTGTGGTTCTTCTATGCAAGCAATCCACACGGCTGCTGCACAGATTGCAACCAACCAAGGTGACGTGTTCATCATCGGTGGTGTAGAGCACATGGGCCATGTAGGTATGATGCACGGCATCGACCTGAACCCAGAAGCGTCTAAACACTATGCGAAAGCATCTAACATGATGGGCTTAACTGCTGAAATGTTAGGCCGTATGAATGGCATTAGCCGTGAAGAACAAGATGCGTTTGGTGTTGAATCTCACCGTCGCGCTTGGGCTGCAACACAAGAAGGTCGCTTCAAAAACGAAATCGTTGGTGTTGAAGGTCATGATGCCAATGGCTTCAAAATCCTTTGCGACATCGATGAAGTGATTCGTGCTGAAGCAAACCTTGAAGCGTTCAAAGCATTGAAACCAGTTTTCGATCCTAAGGGTGGTTCAGTAACCGCGGCAACGTCTTCTGCACTTTCTGACGGTGCTTCTGCAATGTTACTGATGTCTGCTGAACGTGCGCAAGCTTTTGGTTTAAAACCACGTGCCGTGATTCGCTCTATGGCGATTGCGGGTTGTGATGCTGCGATCATGGGTTACGGTCCAGTTCCAGCAACTCAAAAAGCACTTAAACGCGCTGGTTTAACGATGGCTGATATTCAAACCATCGAATTAAACGAAGCATTTGCTGCTCAAGGCTTGTCAGTCATGAAAGGTTTAGGCGTTTATGACAAACAAGACATCATCAACTTAAATGGTGGTGCGATTGCATTGGGTCATCCATTGGGCTGTTCAGGTGCACGTATCACAACAACATTGTTGAACGTGATGGAACAACAAGATACGCAAATCGGTCTTGCGACCATGTGTATCGGTCTTGGTCAAGGTATCGCGACGATTATCGAACGTGTTTAATCGATACTAAGAAAAAGAAACCCCGCTTATAGCGGGGTTTCTTTTTTTGAACTTAGTTCAAATTTTAAGGTATGAAAAATTGATTTTTAGGACCTTTTAACCCGTCTTGAATCTGTTGCTGCAATTTCAAAATATCATCCATATTGATCTTAATCGACCCATCACGAATCCCTATTATATTATTTCGATCAATATTCAAAGGTTCTAACATTTTAAACAGACCACTAGTCGGATCAGATGATTGTAGACCCTGAGCAACGGCTAAAACATGTTGCTCTAATAGCGGAGAAAGTTGCGATGAATCAGGTTCTTCCATTTTTTGTTGATAATTAACCGTCGTTACGCCCTCTTTCACTCCAGCATTCTGAATATCACTATGAGCTTTATAGATCTGATGTTGTAGGGCTTCACGTACTTTTTCATCCTCTTGGAAGGGAATAAAGCCTACTTCTTCACGCAACTCAGACTCCGCCATAATACGAATCGTTGGTAATGTAACCACCTCATCTGCCTGAGCCGTTGGTATACCAATAGCAGCAAATACGGCGATAAACACTGATCGTTTTAGAAAGTTCATGACTCGACTCGCTCCAAAAATCCGTCACCATACGAAAAGATGATGAGTTAAATAAAAGCATCTATTCATAGGCTACAACAAAGTCGGGCTTGATTCAGTAAGGCTCAGATAAACGGTAAATATCAAGAAAATTTTGAACAAAAGATCAAATGAATTATGAGTATCAAGTCATTCTATTTTATGAGTATTTCTTTCAAATATCGAGCCAACTGAGGAAAGTCAGTATAACCATCCTCTGCCAAAAAATGCCCCGCTTTAGGAATAAGGGTAAATGGTATATCAAGTTTTTTTGCGAGCTTAATACTCAACTCAGGTGGGACATATTCATCATTTTCTGAAATAAACAGGTGTTTATTTGGGGAATTCTTCAGATTTATCTGCATATTTTGACTTTTTATAATATATGAGTCGAGTTGAGGTAGCGCAGGTAAAGTTTCAGTAAATCCAGCAACAAGAATAACTCCCCCAATCTTGGGAGGATTCCGCTTTGATAAAAAATTTAATAATGTGATACCGCCTAAACTATGGGCTACAAAATACGTCTGTTCATCAATCATTTTAATATTTTGTTCTAAAGCATGCTGCCAAGCCTCAACATCTGGCTGCATCGGATTGGGTAACTGTAAAATGGTTACCCGAGTATGTGAATCCTGCATCTGCCTCTGTACTGATTCAAACCAATGATCGTGTGCTGTAGCGCCATAACCATGCACAATAAAAATCTGACGATGTATCGTGGTCTCTGGTGGAGGCGCAGCATATCCAAAAAATGAAGTGAACAACAATCCCAAAGAATAAACCAATTTTTTCATCAATATACTCTCAGTAAAATCTACTTATAGCCATGCTAAACTATGACAGCGATGTTAAGGTCAAGTGATATTCTATGAATCTTGCAAAAGTTGCCAAATTAACGCAGGTTAGTCCTCGTATGTTGCGTTACTATGAGGACGTAGGGCTAGTTCATCCCAAACGAAATACAAATAATTATCGCGATTACAGTCAAAAAGATATTGAAGATATTTATAAGATTAAAATATTGAATGATGCAGGGATGAATTTGAAAGATATTCAAGTTTTATTACCTTGTTTCGATTTGGATTATTATCGATTTAGTTTATGTCCTGTTGTGCAGACAAAATTAGAAAATGAACTTAAAAACGTAAATGAGCAATTAATCAAACTACAACGATCACATGAACTATTAAAATCATTTTTAGAACATGGTACAGTTGAATCAACCATTTAGGACCATACATATGAATCATATAATAAAAACGACATTATCCATTGCTTTATTAAGCATGGTTATCTCGGGCTGTGCCACCAAAACCCTCATCACCAAAGACAGTAAAACGTATACTCGGACGGCAAAGGTCACTTTAGTTGAAGACAATGTGGTCGCTTTTGGACGACCTGCACAAGCAACAGCCAATTTACCAAGAGATAGCATCGTCATTGCAGGTCAAAAGAACAGTTACATTCTGACCCAAGGCGGCGCTCAGTTTGCAACCATCATCAACAAGCTTGATCCCAAAAACATTCAAATCACACGTGATCTAAATTTCTTTTCTGAAAAAAATGACGGTCATTTTTCAGGAACATTGCCCATTTCTTATGTCAAACTCAAAGAGGATTTAAGCAAAAAAGACTTAGAATTTTTTATTGAAAATGGTGCAAAAGAATGTTCGTCTTCAAGTGATACACGTATGCAAGCACAACGTTTTTGTTTTGATATAAAACTTGCGGGTGTAGTCTACCCTGTCGCAAATAATCTGACTTCATTGAAAGCATTAAGCAAACCTTATCAAGTTACAATCTATACCAATCAACAAGAAAGCTATAAATCAAGATCAAGTCTCAATCCTTTTGAAAAGTTAGTATTACTACCTTTCGCAGTAGCAATTGATGTGGTGAGCTTACCATTCCAAGCTGCCGAAAAGATTTTTGATTAATACTTAATGCGATTTCATTGATTAGAACATATTTAATTTCTTTTTTTTTCGTAACATCCTCATTTGAAATGAGGATTTTTTAATATATTCAAGTCCATGATAAAGAAACGAAACTCTATAACCTTAATGAAAAGCTATAAAAAGAAAACACCGCTATATTCTGTACTAAAGTACGTTGCAATATTGTTGTTTGTAATCGGAATTATCATCGTTTTTATATCCGACAATGATCAAACCAACTATCCGTATTATCCCTCACAATTTGTCCAAATCATCATCTTCATCATTTCGATACTGAGTGCATTGTACGTTTTTATATATGTCTTAAATTATCTTTGGAAACGAGATATTCCAACGCTCAAAAAAGACAATTTTTATCGTCCTATACGATTAAAAATTTATTTAGGCCTATTTTTAGTTCTTAATCTATTTGGTAGTACATTATTGGCCTTGATGGCTAAACAATCAACTGTATGGATGATGAATGGCTTATTCAGTGCTATTACGCATGTTTGGGGTAACGAACAAGTCATCATGGTTCAAATCCAACAAAAAGTTTTCGAAAATCCTGATCACCAACAATCCATCACGCTTGGCAGCGTCAGACATTCATACACATTAATCGATCCCGCACCTTACAAAATAGCAGCAAAGATTTCAATCAATGATCATCAACACTGGCTGCCTATACACTGTTATATAGGGCCGTCTCAACCACAGCTAACCACGTACCAATACAACTTAAATGGTAAAGTTTCATTTCTAGGCTTCAAATGCATTGAAAAATGTACTTTAAATTATAGATACAAAACACATAATCATCAGCCAGTTACCAACCAAAATCTAATCGAATGTGAAGAACTATATAGAAAAACCTATCAAGCAAATCAAAACAAATAGTTTCTGTATAGATCAGAGATATCACTCTAACTGTGTGTCTCTTCTTCACCTTCATTATCAAAGGTTTTGGCGATTTTATCGATATTTAGACTTTTCGCCATCGCATCAAAAATATCCTTATAAACACCTTGTTGCTGATAAAGTTGATAATGCTCACCGTGCTCAACGATCGCACCATCCTGCATCACATAGGTATAATCCGCATCAATGATCTGTGACAAACTATGAGAAATAATGATCACTGTCCGCCCCTGTTTGATTTCATCTAAGCTATGTTTAATCTGTTCAGTGGCAATAGCATCCAAACTTGCTGTCGGTTCATCCAAAAAGATAATTGGTGGGTTTTTCAGAAACATCCGAGCGATTGCGATTCGTTGTTGTTGACCGCCCGATAACTGCAAGGCATCTGATTGATAACCTTTTGGTAGTTTCAAAATTTGTTCGTGGATAGAGGCTTTTTTTGCTGCTCGGATAATCTCTTCTTCAGTTGCATCCATTTTTCCATAGCAAATATTGTCTTGGATAGTACCTTGGAAAATATGGTTTTTCTGTAATACTAAGCCAATATGATCACGTAAATATTGAGTATCCATTTGATTTAAATCAATCCCATCCATGAGAATCTGCCCAGATTGCGGTAAGTAAAACTTATCTAGCAAACTAATCAGGGTCGATTTACCTGCACCTGATAGTCCAACCAAGGCCGTAATTTTATTGGGTTGAATAACCATGTTGATATTTTTCAGGGCATGATGGCCATTGGGATAATAAAAATCGACCTGCTTTAACTCAAATTTTCCTCTCAGGTGCGCTGGCTTTTGCTGCCCCGAATCCTCAATCTCATCATCTGCCTGAAGAATCTGGAAAAAACTTTCTGCATAAATCATGGCATCATTCACTTCATCATAAATGCGGTGGAGTGAACGAATTGGAGCAGATACGTTGTTAAATAACAGAATATGGAACATGATCATCCCGATACTCATGTCTCCAACCAAGACAAAATAAGCCGTTAAGATGATAATAAAAACAATACCGATTTGTTCTGTAAAGGTTTTCAAACCATCAAAAACAAAGCTAATTTGACGGGTATACATCTGATTATCTGTTAGTTGCTTCTGTAAGATCAGTTGTTTTTCAGCTTCGACTTTTTCCCGATTGAATGATTTGATCACCGTGATGGAATTGATAATACTCAAAATACCCTGACTCTTACGCTCGCGCCCATCACGTAAATTTCGTCTAACCCCACCTAACTTCTGTGCTTGCTTAAATGTCAGCCAGAAGTAAATCGGCACGATACTCAGCGCAACCAGTCCAATCCAAAAATTAGCATAGAACATCAAAGCCAATGCCAAAATGGCACTGCTAAACAACGGTAAAATATCGATAAAGAAGATTTGAATCAAACGGGTAATCGAGCCAATTCCTCGATCAATCCTTGTTTGTAATTTGCCTGCCTGATTATCATCTTGGGTAAAAAATGCCAGACGATAGGTGAGAAACTTCTCAATAATCGCCTGTGCGACATCTTGAGAAACCATAATTCTGAGGCGTTCACCAAATAACTTCTGGCCAAACTGAATCAAAGTACTGAGGACTTCCTTACTCAGCAAAATCACACTAATCGTCACTAAAATATGCAAGCCTTCCGCCAAGCCGCCGCCTGCTTCAACCAAACGATTGATCTGGTCGACAGCGTATTGAAGCGTTAAGGCATTGACCTGAGCGGTTAGTGCACCGATCAAGGTCAGAACCAATGTCACAATCACCAGTAATTTATACGGTGCAACAAAGGGTTTAACTCTATTAAAAAGCTGCCATAGATTCATATTTTTACGATTTTTCCCAAAATGCTTTCGACGACAGGTTTTAACTTACAGCGATGAACTCAACGACTTCGATGCGATTCTCCAGCTTAAACATGGCGAATGATGATCTAGATGCACTATTTTTAACGGTGCAAGCAGAAAATAACTATAGTTCCCCCTCCAACACTTCGACGTTATTGTTTTTAATTTTTTCCATCTGACTATTGAGCTTAAGGACATCTTGATACAGCGTATTAAATTTCTTCACGGGTGCATTCTCATAAAATAGAATGGTGTTATTTTTTCTTTGCCATTGATGGGTCTTTAACAGATCAAACATAACTTCTGCCTTTTCTAGGATCTGTTGTTCAATTGCAAAAATATCTTGGCTTTGATCAGCATTCAGGTTGCTTTCTAGTTTTGCTTGCAACAAATCACGCATATCACGTTGAATAGACAAACTCTTGGCTTGTTCAAGCGCGTCTAATTGAATTTTTTGACGTGTTTGCTCATATTCGGCCGAGACTTTACGCACATCGCTAAGCATCTGCTGTGTCTCTTTATAGTCCTGTTTACGATCACGATCTAATCGCTCTACATTTAAAAAGGTATCCCAATTCGCAGCTTTTAGTGCTCGTAGATACTCATTTCGTGCTTCAACATTTTGCATCCAATAGGTTAATAAGAATTCCGACATTAATTTATAATCACCAGACAAGCGATCATCTTGTACATCGAGCTGAACTGGCGTTGACCAATCTTGTGCTTGGTCATATAGCTCACGCATCTTCTCGGCCATGACCACATCAAACATTTGCTTATTGTTCTCTGCACGCTGTTGTAGCTTATGTTGATATAGAAAAAATGAACCAATACAAATCGCGATTACAGCAACAAATAATAGAAAACGGCGCATAATGCCTCCAAGCTTAATTATATTTTTTATGTCCTAACTTTAGTGTAATCATTAAAACGTATGCATTAATATGATTTTTATTTCACTTCACGTAACGGAGCATTACATATTACTCACTTTAAATTCAAGCACTTCATCCCTATTATCTCTTTAACTGAAATTGAAGAGATACGCCATGCGTGTAGATATTTGGTCAGATGTGGTCTGCCCTTTTTGTTATATCGGTAAAAAACGTCTTGAGCATGTTGCAGCAGAAGCTGGAATCGAACTTGATATTCACTGGCATAGTTATGAACTCGATCCCGATGCGCCAGCAAAACATGACACATCCAATACAGAACGTTTAGCCAAAAAATATGGCCGAAGCTATGCTGAGATGGAAGAAATGGAACGCAATATTGCGGCCATGGCTGCTGAGGAAGGCATCGACTTTCAATGGCAAAAAGCCAACTCAGGCAATAGTTTTAATGCACATCGTATTATCCATCTCGCGCAAAGCAAAGGCATGGGCAATGAAGCAAAAGAGGCTTTCTTTCATGCCTATATGACCGAAGGTTTAGCCATTGGTGAACGTGAAGTGGTTGAAGAAATTGCTTCACGGATTGGCTTAGACAATGCTGAAGTTGAATATGTTTTGGACTCGGATGAATTGGCTGATTTTGTTCGGCACGATGAAAAAATTGCACATGAACAATTGAAGGTGACAGGCGTTCCTTTTTTTGTTTTTGATCAAAAGCTAGCTCTTCCTGGCGCCCAGCCTCGTGAAATTTTCTTACAAGCACTACAAAAAGCTCAATCAACATCTGAGCAAGACATGCAACCAACGGATGGGGCACAATGTCATGATGATCAATGTGAAATAAAGCCGCAATAACACAACTTATGGACAAGCTTCAAATCCAAGATTGAAGCTTGTCTTGTTCCGTATAAATTTGTCTATTTTCTATTTATTTCAATATTTTATCTTAGATAATTAACCCATCTTCACTGAAAGTGATCTTTTTGCATGCTTTTTAGCCATTGATTTGTGCAGCTGATCACAACTCATGTATAGATTTATAGATACCTTTCTATTTTATGATCTATTTATCCGATTTGTTCTTTTAAAATGTTTCTATTTTTGCTCACAAAGCATGAACAACATCTCGATTTAACCCTATCAAATGAGATTGTTTGCTAACTCAAGCGCTATAGATTTTGCATTGTTTTCTTCTATAATTGTCATAATGTGACAATCTTTTGTGATGAAAATGCAAACATTACAGTCCGAATAGATCGTTAAATTTATGCAACAGACATCTATCTCGAATCGCTTATAGGATGAGCAAAAAATAGAAGCTCACCACTGCAAGCGACAACAACAAATTGTTAGAAATACGACGACTTAATTTTTTATCTAAAACAGGCTCAAGCCTATCTCTAAGGAAACAATAAATGGACGTATTAGAGAAAGCACTCTTGGTGGATGAGCTCCAGCATCTCATTGAAGGGCTCAATGATGATAAAACCTCACTATTTGAAATTGCCAAATCAAAACAACGAATTAAAGATATTTGTGCCTCTTGTGACGATCCTGCTTTTCAGGATCAAATCACGCCTTTTAAAGCATATATTCAAAATGAAGAGTTCTCAACGGACGAGTTGAACAGCCACGGTTATGCCATGACTTATCGTGGTACTTATAATTTTATGGGACGCGTAGAGAATGCTTTATTTGCCTCTGCAGATATGGGATGGGCTGCATTGCGTCAAGCACAACATTGGCAAGTCTGGGTCATTCGCCCTGCTTTATCATTTCTTAAAAGCCCTTGGATGAATTCATCTCAGGACGCATTACAATGGCTAAAAAACCATGCCAGTGAATATGTTAAAACAGACCATGAACTACAACATTTAATTCCAGTTTTAGAGCCAATTAGCCAAAACTCAACCTCATCATCAAGCTCAAATCAAAGCATTCATACCGATCCCTTATCCTTAATAAAAGAAGAAACGGCTCAGTTTCAGTCACAACTCGACGCGATTATCCAAGAGAGGATTCAACCCGTCTCAGCCCCAAAAACAACGGCTGTGAAAGCGAACCTTAAACAGACCACAGCGACGTCTAGCAATCTAAATAAAGCGAAACCCGTTGCACTGAATGATTTTAATTTAGATGGATTAGTTTGCCGCTTAGAGCGGATTAATGCGCGCACCTTCCCTTCGTTATATCGTGTTGATTTACACAATGAGATTGATCAAAACATCAAAATTGATTGGTTATATTTAAAAGCTGAAAATGACGTTCAGCCTGTATGGGAATCCGCACAGATTTTCATTGCAGAACAACTCTATGCACAAGGTCAATTTTCACATTATGTGGTGCTGATTGGTACGCACAGCATCGAGTATGCCATTTCAGTCCTACAGTCCTATACAAACCCACTGCATACTCAAACCAGCTCGATTCATCAAACCCACTGGATTAATTTTAAGCAACATTATCATCAACATGAAAGTTTGTTTAATCAATGCATCATGAATGGAACATTGATCTGGCAACGCGATCAACGCGTTTATCCGTATATCCCTGCTTCATTTGTGAATACGCAAAAATTCATTCCATTTGAAGAAACTTCGGCAACTTTTTTGACCCCTGTGATTTTATTAAGAGAGCGTCATAAAATTCGTGTGATTCATGGTGCTGAACGGATTAAGCTCTCCAATGAAGACCAAGCTTATCCTTATCTGTTATTGGACCGCGCCGATGGTTATACATGGCAGTTGATCCGCCAAGCCATTAGCCGCTTACCTCAACCGATTTCAGTACATGACTTATACCAAGCACTGGAAAGTAGTGCGCTATCAGAATCAACCTAGCATTGAGCGTATACAAAGCCAAAACCCTCCTATCTATCATCGACCCTACGAGATTTTCTCCGCATTTTAGGTGATAGATTTTGAGTGTACTAAGTCATTCTGTTGACTCACCTTTTATACGATTAAATTGCAGTTTTTTGTGATTATTACTTGATTTTATAGGTCGAATCATCAAGAATTAAAAACAAGAACAATACATAAGCTTGCACCATGACAATTTCCCAAAGAACGGTATCACCTCATCTCTTTTATACGATACTCACCCTGTCCTGCGGGTTCGTGAGTATGGCAAATGCCGCTGAAGCAACGCCACAGCAGCCAAGCAACAACATGCAAACATCAAATGGGAAAAATACTGAAAGCGTTTTGAACTATATTCCCAAGTGGGTTGATGCAACACCGACTATTCTTCCAGAACAATCTAGTCAACCTGTTGTACCTCCCGTTTCAGAAACAGAGGAACGAACCTGGGTTGATCGCAAGCAACGTGATATCAGAGAATGGGCTGATCGAACCTCAGTTAAAATTGATGATTGGTTTGGTGAAGTCGATCCAGAGAAGCCTGCTTCTGCAACCATTCGGTTGATGCTCGACAATTATTGGAATGAATATGATAACTATGAAGTAAAACCACGTATCCGCGGTAAAATCAAACTACCCACACTGGAAAAAAGACTCAGCTTGGTGTTTGGTGATGATTCACTCGATGATGAGTTTGATAATCATATTTCCAGCACCAACCAACAGCCAAACCAAGATCCTGATAAACGATTCGACTCTAAGCAAAGCCGTGATAACAACGGCTCAGTCGCTTTACGCTTCTCCGACCTCTCTAAGAAACTGCCTTTTGAAACCAATGCCGATATTGGTCTGCGTTCAGGCAGTGATATTTATCTTCGTTTAAGAGCAAAAAAAGATTGGCAATTAAATAACGATTTTAGCTTCAATGCAGAGCAAATTTATCGCTATGGCAGTAAAAGTGAAAATTATCTTCGCACTAATTTAGAACTTATCCATGCTCGTCCCAATCAAGCTTTTTTATCCAATCAGCTCAGCCTGACTTATGCAGATAAACAAGATGATGATTTACGTTGGGATAATCGAACCTTCCGTGAGCATCAGTTTTTTGCGCACAATCGTTTTAATTATGGCATTTATACGGGTGGTTATTACAATGACAATGACTTGCGCCTGAATAGCTGGGGGCCTTTCATTTCATGGAGACAACCACTGTGGCGTGAATGGTTTTATGTGCAAGGTGATCTCAATTATTTTAATGATCATCGTGAAGACAGAGACCACTATGTCCGTACCTTTGTTCGTCTTGAGACCTTATTTTAGTTTTGATGGAATTATCAGCACAACTGTGGATAACTTTAATGTTATCCATAGACATAAAAAAAACTCTGCCGAAGCAGAGTTTTTTAAGAAAAGCGTTTATTTCAATAACAAGCTATTAATGCGTTTTACATACGCCGCAGGATCTTCAGGTAAACCACCTTCTGCAATCACAGCCTGATCAAAAATCACATTGGCAAGATCATCAAACTGCGCAGAGCTCTCTAATTTCTTCACTAAAGGATGTTCAGGGTTAATTTCCAGTGTCGGTTTAATCTCAGGAACAGCCTGACCCGCTTGTTTAAGCATGCGAATAAGTTGTGGAGAAAGCTCACCTTCACTGGTCACCAAACATGCTGGAGAATCGACCAAACGTGTCGTAACACGTACTTCTTTGGTCTTGTCTTTTAACGATGTCGTTAAACGATCCACAACAGGTTTGAATTGTTCAGCGGCTTGTTCAAGTGCTTTTTTCTCGTCAGCATCTTGTAGATCACCTAAGTCTACCGCACCTTTAGAAACGTTCTGTAATGGCGTACCATCAAACTCAAATACAAAGTTCATCGCCCATTCATCAACACGGTCTGCCATGAGCAAAACTTCAATGCCTTTTTTCTTGAACAGTTCAAGTTGCGGTGAGTTTTTCGCTGCCATTAAGCTATCAGCCGTCACGTAATAGATGGCTTTCTGTCCCTCTTGCATACGTGCTTTATAATCAGCCAAAGATGTTGATATCTCGTCATTATTTGAAGTCGCATAACGTAATAACTTCAAGATACGATCACGATTTCCAGTATCTTCACCCAAGCCTTCTTTCAGAACTGAACCGAATTCAGCATAGAACGTTTTGAACTTCTCTTGGTCTTTCTCATCTTCCGATTTCGCTAAACCATCGATCAAAGTCAGCACACGGCGCGCATTGCCTTCACGAATGGTTTTAACATCACGGCTTTCTTGCAATAATTCACGGCTGACGTTGAGTGGTAAATCAGCACTATCCACCACGCCTTGTACAAAACGTAAATAGTTTGGAATCAGATTATCCGCTTCATCCATGATGAAGACACGTTTAACGTAAAGCTTGATGCCAGCTTTGGCTTCACGGGTAAATAAATCTTGTTTGGCCTGACTCGGGATATAAAGCAACTGGGTATATTCAGTACTGCCCTCCACACGGTTATGTGCCCACGCCAACGGTTCAGCAAAATCATGGCTGAGGTTCTTATAGAACTCGATGTATTGCTCATCGCTGATTTCACTCTTGCTACGCGTCCATAACGCACTGGCAGAGTTAATCGCCTCCCACTCATCGGTCTTGACCATTTGACCGCCTTTCGGCTCTTCACCCTCGGCAACTTCCTCTTCCTGCCAGACTTCTTTTTGCATTTCAATTGGCAAGCTAATATGGTCAGAATACTTATTGATGATTTGCTTAACTTTCCACGACTCTAAATACTCAAGCGCATCATCACGTAGGTGCAGGATAATATCGGTACCGCGTGTCGCTTTATCGATGCTTTGAACTTCAAACTCACCTGTACCACCACTGATCCAACGTACCCCATCAGCAGCCTCTGAACCTGCTCGACGAGATTCAACCGTAATTTTATCAGCAACAATAAAACCTGAATAAAAACCCACACCAAACTGTCCAATCAACTGCGCATCAGATTTTTGATCGCCAGTCAGCTTAGACATAAAATCTTTGGTTCCCGATTTCGCAATCGTTCCCAAATTATCAATCGCTTCTTGTTGGCTTAAACCAATCCCATTATCAGAAATGGTCAGCGTTTTATGCTCTTTATCTAAAGTCACACGAACACGTAAGTTCGGATCATTTTCATAATATTCAGGATGATTGATTCCCTCAAAACGCAACTTATCACATGCATCAGAAGCATTTGAAATCAATTCGCGTAGGAAAATTTCAGGGTTGGAATAGAGAGAATGCGTCACTAAATGCAATAACTGAGCAACTTCAGCTTGGAAACTATAATTTTGTGATGCTTGTTCACTCATAAATCACTCCTTATCTGTGAGGCGTATTAAATTGGACTGGTTTATGAATGGTGCATATCTTCGATTTTTCAATACCTCAATTTTAATTTTTTATCTATTCATTCATTTCAATACGATCAATCTCAAAAATCAAACAAGTCCAACCTTTCGGTAAGACTTGTTTGAGGGATCAACTTAGAATTTATAACTATAGCCAAGGGTATATACCATCGGGTTGATATCCAAATCTGTCAACTTTGTGCCATTAAGTTTTACTTCTGGTTTTAATTGAGCATAACGGGCATCGAAGAAGACTCCCCAATTCTTTGCATCAGCAGGCTGAAAAGTAAAACCTAACTGACCCGCAAAGCCAAAATCCTCTTTCACTTTGATTTTTTCGCCTGATAACGGACCTACTGCTTTTTCATCCCAAGCAAGAAAAGCAGTACCGCCTACCCCAATATAAGGCGTAAAAGCAGTTGAGTTTTTAAAGTTATATTTCGCCGTAATCGTTGGCGGTAAATGTTTAAGCTTGACCACTTTCGTTCCGTCTAAAGAAACATCATGTGATATCGGTGTTGCAAGCAATAATTCAGCAGAAAAAGGCGTATCTCCAAAGAAATACTCAACAGACGGTGTAAATGCAAACTCATAATCCGCTTTTAACGTACCCACGCCCGCAACTGTTGTTTCATCCGTTGGTGCAATAACACTTGCCCCGACTTTAACTTGAAAACCACCCGCAAAAACAGTTGAAGACATCCCCAATAAAGTAACAATTAATAATTTTTTAAACATTTAAATGACCTCTTTAATAAAAATCTAACCGTGCTATTAATAATAATCATGGGTTTTTATTTTATGCAATATGTATTAATTCCGACCAATTTGATTATATTTTCAAACAACTGATTAACAACAATATATATTTGTAAATATATGTAACAAACATCATACCCAACTTAATCACTCGGTTTAAACACATGAAAACCAAATATTTTTGTATGGATTCGCACAACAAAAAACAAATCCACCAAGCGATTTAAAAATCAAATAATGTAGTTTTGTTTAAGAATGAAGCCTTGATAAAAACACAAGCAAAATCACATAAAAGACAAAAAATGTCACTTTATAACCAGATAATTAAATTAAAACCAAATTTTATAATCAACCATCGCACGATAATAAAAGCGATTCATTAGAAAACAAAAATATTATTTTAAGCATCGGTCATCTTTTTATTATTTCTTAATATTAAAAATGGCCCTAATTAGAGCCATTTTTGTATTAAAGTACCATCGCGGCGATCCAGCCAAAGACAATCAATGGAATATTAAAATGTATGAAGGTCGGTACAACCGTATCCCGCATATGGTCATGCTGTCCATCGAGATTCAAACCTGATGTTGGACCCAAAGTTGAGTCCGATGCTGGAGAACCCGCATCTCCTAATGCCGCAGCCGTGCCAATCAGTGCAATCGTTGCAATTGGGCTAAAGCCAAATTGCAAACATAATGGGACATAAATAATCGCAAGAATCGGCACCGTTGAAAATGAAGAACCGATCCCTAAAGTAATCAATAACCCGACCAAAAGCATGACCAAAGCAGCGAGAGCTTTACTATCACCAATCCAACCAGCAGTTGCTTTGACTAGATCAGGCACTTGATTGGTCGCCTCTATGACAGCAGCAAAACCTTGCGCAGCAATCATGGTAAATCCAACCAACGCCATCATCCGCATCCCACTGACGATAACATCATCTGCCTCTTTCCACTTAAAGATACCCGCACAACTTAATATGGCCACCCCCACCAAGCCAGCAACAATCATCGAATCTGAATAAAGCTGCACCGCAATGGTTGCAATAATCGCAAAGGCCGCCATCCATAAAGTAAAAGTGGCAATTTGAGGCGCTTGTTGCTGTTGCGCCATTTCTCCGACAATACTACGTGTCACGTTATGTAAGGGTTTATCTTCATAAACACGCGGCTTACGGTAACTAATAAATACAGCAACCAGTAGACCTAAAAACATTCCCCCAACAGGAATCATCATCGCACGGGGAATCTGATCATTGCTGATCTGCAAGCCGTAGGCTTGACCAAAATGATTGATGTTATGTGCAAGGATATCATTTAAGAAAATTGCCCCAAATCCCATTGGCAGGAACATATAGGTTGCAACCAAACCGAAGGTCAGCACACTCGCAATTGCTCTACGGTCTAAGTGCAAGTGATTAAACACACTCAATAAAGGCGGAATTAAAACAGGAATAAATGCAATATGAACTGGAATGACATTTTGTGAGGCAATCGCAGCTAAACCAACAGTGAGAAATATGAGAAATTTCACCTGTTTTTGAGCACGAATGTCGGTATCATTTTTTAGAATTTTAACGAGTTTGTAGGCCAATAAATCAGGCAACCCAGAACGCGCCAAGGCCAAGGCAAATGCACCTAGCACCCCATAGGCAAGTGCGATTTTCGCTCCGCCACCTAGACCATTATTAAATGCATCTAATGTTCCTTGTAACCCCAAACCAGCCAGTAAACCGCCTGTCAAAGCACCAATCACTAAAGCAAAAACAACAGGAACTCGGCCCAAGGAAAGACCGAACATGACGGCAACCGCAGCAAGAATTGCAAACATAACTTTGAACTAAATGAAACGAGGTCGCCATTTTAGCAGAGTTTAAATTCTGCGATGCCATCACGTGATTTTTATTTATGCATTTTTCACGATAAATTGACGAATATAATTCGCAATTTTTTCGGGTTGGCTCAACACCGCCCAATGGTTCGCATCCAACTCAACATACTCAAAGTTCTCAACCCATTTCGGCATAGATTCCGTAATATATTCAGGGCTAACAAAAGCATCTCTTTTTAAGACAATTGCCTGTACAGGGCATTGAGCATAGCGTTGGCGCGGTTGAGTTAAAGATGGAATAAAATTAGCGCGGTATAGATTAATCCCATATTTGCCGTCTGCCACAATATTTGCATTCAAAGGTAAATCTTGTTTTTTCTCTAGGCCGCTTAACACCTTGCCCCACTTCTCAGGACTAAACAAAGTCCATACCGTTGGTGCAAGTAGAGGTAAATGGAATGCGCCGATGTACCAAGATTTGGTCAGCATTTTTAACACATGGCTCGGTGCTGATTTAAATTTTTCACGTAAATACAAAGATGCATGATCTAAGCAAGGCCCTGAAATCGTCGTATAAGACAATAAACGACCTTTTAATTTTGGTTCAGTCGCTGACTCCCATGATTGTAAAGAACCCCAATCATGCGCCGCCATATGAAAATTACGATTCGGTAATACCTGATCAACGACTTCTTGTAAATCTAATGATAAGCGCGGTAAACGATAGTCTTTAATGCGTTTTGGAATCGAAGATAAGCCTGCGCCACGTACATCATAGGTAACAACAAAATAGTCATTCACCAGTTTTTCAATAATCGGTTCCCATACTTCTTGGTTGTCAGGATAGCCATGTACTAACACCAATGCTGGCTTTTTCTCATCACCCCATGTTTTTACACACAGCGTTTGCTGATCAGAGGTTGTTACAGTTTCTACTTGTACTTGCATAATTGTTTCCCATTTTGTTTTCAGACGGCTTGGTCGTTCAATCAGCCATTGCCAGCGATACTATAAAAATGATACTAATGCAGTATGAATTGAGTTGTAAGAAAAAAAATTGACCATGAAAAGCTTTTTCAAAAAAATTCGAACCATTCCTGTGGTTGCAAAATTTATGATCAACCACTACTCCCCGTATCGTGGTGCAGGAATTGCGATTGAAACCATGGATCTGGATAATTACCACATTCGAGTCAAAATGCCGCTTACCAGAAAAAATCGTAATATTGTGGGTACGCATTTTGGTGGTAGCTTATATTCAATGGTTGATCCGTTTTATATGCTAATCCTGATACACCACCTCGGGCATAAATATATCGTCTGGGATAAAAGCGCCACCATTAATTTTATATCACCTGGTCGCAATACGGTTTATGCAGATATTAAACTGAGTGCCGTTGAAATTGCAGAAATTAAGCAATTGGCTGAAAATCATGAACCCGTGTTACGTCATTACACCTTAAATATCATCGATGATGCGGGTACACGCATTGCGGAAGTTGAGAAAGTTTTATACATCCGTCGTAAAAAGCCGAAAGCCACATCAAAATAAAAGCGCTTAAAAATAAAAAATGCCTGCACTTTATCGCTTGCAGACATTCTTATTCATCACATTTAAGGCTGTTGAAAGCTCCAAGAACTATTTCTTTTCTTGGATTGCTGCACCAGCACCACCACCGATCGCGCCACCAATCGCAGCACCCGAGTCACCGCCAAAGATCGCTTTACCGACAACCGAGCCAATACCTGCACCGACGGCACTACTGGTCGTGGTCTTGCTACTACCACCTTGGGTATTTGCACCAACACCAGCACCCGCTGCCGCACCGACACCAGCACCTAGACCGCCACCAACATGATTACCTACACCACCGCCTACAGCACCACCTAATGCAGCCGCACCAATACGTTGATCAGATGCACTCATATTTTGACAGCCTGTAAACATAACCGTAGACAACATAGCTGCAGAAACTAAAGCAATTGTTTTTTTCATGACCGTATTCACTCCTTCTATTCTTATAAAAAGCATAGCCTTCTTTTATGAGTATTTTGATCATATTGTGTTATCACACTGTCCTAATCGATTGAAATTTTGTAAAGCACTTTCCCCTATTCAGCAATCCATCTCGCTAGAACTGCATAGACCTGAGCCAATCAAGAGCCGAATCGAGCATAAGTTTAGTATTTTAAAAGCTGTTTAAAAATTTCTAAACATATCCATATCAGAACATGGCAGTTGTGCAAGGCGTATGACCTCCCGCAGTATTGATCCCATCATGCCATCTGGAAAGCTTACTATTGCAATACCACCTAATTAAAAAAGCCCTTATCAATGATAAGAGCTTGTTTAATCTTAGGCTTTTGTTCTGTACTAAACTATACGACTAGTACTTACCCTTTTTTTCGCCATACGCAGCACCAGCACTACCACCTAGTGCACCACCTGTTGCCGCACCAGCTTCACCACCTAATACTGCACCACCTAGCCATGCACCTACGCCAGCACCTATCGCACTGTTACGTGTATTCTTACTATTCGCACCTTTTGTATTCGCTGCAACACCAGCTCCAACAGCTGCACCAAGGCCCGCACCCAAATTACCACCTAGATTTTTACCTACAGCACCACCTGCACCACCGCCAATTGCAGCAGCACCTATACGTTTACTTTCTGGGCTTGCGTGCTGACAACCTGCCAAGATTGTCGTTGACATAAGCACAACACCCGTAAGCATCATCATTTTTTTCATTGGAACTACTCCTCTCTTTCTATGCAATAAGATAGTCATGTTTCATGAAGTATCTATTCAGATCCGGTAATGAAACATTAACGCTCTGAGGTGTTTTTGTAAGGCTTTGCTCTCATTTTCTCCACAAAAAAAGACACCCGAAGGTGTCTTTTTTGATTTAGCTAGAACTTAGAATTGATCAGAGTTCAACGCTTGGCTAAATGCTTGGTCAACTTCACTAAAGTCATTGTGAAGTTCTAATTCAGCAGCTTCAGCTTCTTGACGACGACGTTCTAAGTGATACGCAAGACCCGTACCCGCTGGGATCAAACGACCCACAACCACGTTTTCTTTCAAGCCACGTAAGTCATCTTCTTTACCTGTTACAGCCGCTTCAGTTAACACACGTGTTGTTTCCTGGAACGATGCAGCTGAAATAAATGAGTCAGTAGAAAGCGATGCTTTAGTAATACCCATTAATAAACGCTCAAACTTCGCAGAGAATTTATTCTGAGCAGATACCGCTTGGTTCTCTTGAACAACGCGAATGTAATCCACTTGCTCGCCTTTGATGAAACTGGTATCACCACCCTCAGTAATATCAACTTTACGCAACATTTGACGTACGATAACTTCAATATGCTTATCGTTGATTTTTACACCTTGGAGACGATATACATCTTGAACTTCGTTCACGATGTAGTTGGTCAATGCCACTTCACCTTTCAAACGCAAGATATCATGTGGATTCTGAGGACCATCAGAAATGGTTTCACCACGATTCACATGTTCGCCTTCGAACACGTTAATGGTACGCCATTTCGGAATAAGCTCTTCGTAAATCTCAGAACCATCATCTGGTGTAATCACCAAACGGTTCTTACCTTTAGTCTCTTTACCAAAACTTACAACACCTGACACTTCAGCCAAGATTGCATGCTCTTTCGGCTTACGTGCTTCGAACAAATCAGCTACACGCGGTAGACCACCGGTAATATCACGTGTACGTGAAGTTTCTTGTGGTACACGACCAAGTACATCACCGACACCAATCGTTGCACCATCACGAACGGTTACGATCGTGTTTTGTGGCAAGAAGTAGAACTGTTCACCACCATCGGTTGTATCCAACACGATTGCAGGACGCAAATCTTTACCAGAAGCAGGACGTGCTGTAACTGGTAAGATTTCAACAGTGGTCATACCTGTTGCATCATCTGTTTTAGAGGTCGCAGTCACACCATCAGCGATTTGGCTGAAGCGTGCTTTACCCGCAACTTCTGTCACAAGTGGATGGGTATGTGGATCCCAAGTCGCAACGATACCACCCGCTTCTACAGACTCGCCATCTTTCAACAAGATGCTTGCACCGTAAGGAAGTTTATAGCGCTCACGCTCACGACCTAAGTCATCCGCAATACCAATTTCACCTGAACGTGAAACTGAAACCAAGTGACCTTTGTTATGTTCTACTGTTTTCACATTGTGGAAACGTACAGTACCTTTATTACGGACTTGAACACTGTTTGCAGCAGATGTTCGGCTCGCAGCACCACCGACGTGGAAGGTACGCATCGTTAACTGTGTACCTGGTTCACCGATTGACTGTGCAGCCATTACACCAACAGACTCACCTGGGTTCACCAAGTGACCACGTGCAAGATCACGGCCATAACAACGTGCACATACACCGAAGGTAGATTCACATGCAATCACAGAACGTACTTTAACTTCATCGACACCCGCTTCTTCAAGCTGAGCAGCGATTTTCTCATCGATTAACGTACCACGTGGCAATACCACTTCATCATCAGACGCACGACGTACATCTTCAGCTGTTACACGACCCAATACGCGATCGCGTAATGGCTCAATCACGTCACCACCTTGAATGAATGGTGTCATCACTAAACCGCCAGCTGTACCACAATCAGGCTCAGTAATCACCAAATCTTGTGCTACATCGACTAGACGACGCGTTAAGTAACCAGAGTTTGCAGTTTTCAATGCAGTATCGGCCAAACCTTTACGTGCACCATGTGTTGAAATGAAGTACTGAAGTACTGTCAAACCTTCACGGAAGTTTGCTTTAATCGGCGTTTCAATGATCGAACCATCTGGTTTCGCCATCAAACCACGCATACCAGCAAGCTGACGAATCTGCGCCGCACTACCACGGGCACCAGAGTCAGACATCATATAAATTGAGTTAAATGATTTCTGCTTCTCATCAACACCGTCACGGTTTTTAACCGTAACAAAAGACAAGTTGTCCATCATTGCTTTCGCAACTTGGTCATTGGTACGTGCCCAAATATCGACAACCTTGTTGTAACGCTCACCCGCTGTTACGAAACCTTGCTCAAACTGTTGTTCGATTTCACGAACTTCTGTTTCAGCTTTATCGATAATCGTATACTTGGTTGGTGGAATCAACATGTCTTCCATACCGACTGATACACCTGAACGCGTCGCTTGACGGAAGCCCAAATACATCAATTGGTCAGCGAAGATAACGGTATCTTTCAAACCAAGTTTACGGTAACAAGAGTTAATCAACTTAGAGATGTTTTTCTTGGTCATCTCAAGGTTGATCGATTCAAAGCTTAAACCTTGTGGAACAACTTCCCACAACAAGCAACGACCAGGCGTGGTATCAACAATAATGGTTTGTTGTTCACGTTGACCATTTTCATCGATTACTGTTTGATGTACACGTACTTTTACGCGTGCATGAATCGCAACTTGACCAGTTGCCAACGCACGGTTTACTTCGTGTGTATCCGCAAACATCATGCCTTCACCTTTGGCATTTACCGCATCACGTGTGATGTAGTAAAGACCCAACACAACGTCCTGAGAAGGAACGATGATCGGCTCACCATTTGCAGGTGACAAGATGTTGTTGGTTGACATCATCAAGGCACGAGCTTCTAACTGTGCTTCAAGCGTCAATGGAACGTGTACCGCCATTTGGTCACCATCGAAGTCGGCGTTAAACGCAGCACATACGAGTGGGTGGAGACGGATTGCCTTACCTTCGATCAGAATAGGTTCAAATGCTTGAAGACCTAGACGGTGAAGTGTTGGCGCACGGTTCAACATCACTGGATGTTGACGAATTACAGATGCTAGAACGTCCCAAACTTCAGGTGTTTCACGCTCAACCATTTTCTTCGCAGCTTTAATGGTTGTAGCCTGACCTGATGCTTGTAATTTTGCGAAAATAAATGGCTTGAATAACTCAAGTGCCATTTTCTTCGGAAGACCACATTGGTGAAGACGTAAAGTAGGACCAACAGTAATAACCGAACGACCAGAATAGTCAACACGCTTACCAAGTAAGTTCTGACGGAAACGACCTTGCTTACCTTTGATCATATCTGCCAAAGATTTCAATGGACGTTTGTTCGAACCTGTAATCGCACGACCACGACGACCGTTGTCTAACAACGCATCGACAGACTCTTGCAGCATACGTTTTTCGTTACGCACGATAATGTCTGGTGCTGATAGGTCAAGTAGACGCTTCAAACGGTTGTTACGGTTAATCACACGACGATAAAGATCATTCAAGTCAGACGTCGCAAAACGACCACCTTCAAGTGGTACAAGTGGACGAAGATCTGGTGGAAGTACTGGAAGTACTGTCAACACCATCCATTCTGGCTTGTTGTTTGAATCTTTGAAAGCTTCCATCAGTTTCAAACGCTTAGACGCTTTTTTAAGTTTCGTCTCAGAGGTTGTTTGAGGAATTTCTTCACGCAAACGTGCAATTTCAGCTTCAAGATCGATATCTTTCAATAGATCTTGGATTGCTTCAGCACCCATTTTTGCAGTGAATTCATCGCCATGTTCTTCAAGCGCATTGAAGTATTCTTCGTCTGTTAAAAGTTGATACTTTTCAAACGGAGTCATGCCTGGATCTGTAACGACATATGATTCGAAATACAAGACGCGTTCGATGTCACGTAATGTCATATCAAGTAACAAACCGATGCGGCTTGGCAATGATTTTAAGAACCAAATATGCGCAACTGGCGAAGCAAGATCAATGTGACCCATGCGCTCACGACGTACTTTAGCAGTCGTAACCTCGACGCCACATTTTTCACAAATGACGCCTTTATATTTCATACGCTTGTATTTGCCACACAAGCATTCGTAATCTTTAACTGGACCAAAGATTTTGGCACAGAACAAACCGTCACGTTCAGGTTTAAAAGTACGGTAATTAATGGTTTCTGGTTTTTTTACTTCACCGTGAGACCATGACTTAATCATTTCTGGTGACGCAAGACCAATACGGATACGGTCAAATTCAACAGGTGCATGACCTTCTGAATCCGTTTTCTTACGCATGATATCGAGCAAGTCTTTCAATTTTTTTCTCCGTGTGTCAGGGAGCTAAGCTCGCCCGACTGGGTCACAAATATTGTTTTTTAACTGAATAATCCGCCCTCAGTCCCTCCTTTTTCTAAGGAGGGAAGCTCCTACCCTTTCAAGTGGGAACTCCCCCTTTCGTAAAGGGGGCTCGGGGGATTAATGGCTAATTAGTCACCATTTTTCAGTTCAATGTTGATACCTAAAGAACGGATCTCTTTGGTCAATACGTTGAACGATTCAGGCATACCCGGATCCATATAATGGTTACCATCTACAATATTCTTATAGATGCGAGTACGACCTTCGACGTCATCCGATTTCACAGTGAGCATTTCTTGGAGTGTATATGCTGCACCATATGCTTCAAGTGCCCAGACTTCCATCTCACCAAAACGCTGACCACCGAATTGTGCTTTACCACCAAGCGGCTGCTGTGTCACAAGCGAGTAAGAACCAGTTGAACGCGCGTGCATTTTGTCATCAACCAAGTGGTTCAATTTGAGCATATACATGTAACCAACAGTTACAGGACGGTCAAACTGTTCGCCTGTACGGCCATCAAACAAAGTCTGTTGACCAGAACGCGGCAATTCAGCAAGTTCAAGTAATTCTTTAATTTGGCTTTCTTCAGCACCATCAAAAACTGGTGTTGCCAAAGGAACACCTGCACGTAAGTTACCTGCAAGCTTCAACACTTCTTCATCAGTTAAGCTATCAAGATCTTCTTGCTCGCCACCAACTTTGTTGTAAATCTTATCAAGGAACAAACGAAGTTCAGCAACGGTACGTTGTTGTTGCAGCATCTTATCGATCTGCTCGCCTAAACCTTTTGCCGCCAAGCCCAAATGGGTTTCAAGAATCTGACCCACGTTCATACGCGACGGTACACCCAATGGATTCAATACGATGTCAACAGGTACACCATTGGCATCATGTGGCATATCTTCAACAGGTAAGATGTTAGAGACAACACCCTTGTTCCCGTGACGACCCGCCATCTTATCACCCGGTTGGATACGACGTTTCACTGCAAGGTAAACCTTAACAACTTTTAATACACCCGTTGTTAATTCATCACCTGTAGAGAGTTTGCGTTTCTTCTCAGCAAATTTTTCATCAATCTCGATACTCTTCTCTTTCAAGAATACCTGAATTTGAGTTAAACGTTCAGCGATTGCTTCATCTGTTGGTTGGATTTCTAACAAATCAACCAGCTCTAAACCAGACAACATATCTTCTGCAAGTTTATCGCCGCGCTTCGTTGTACCGCCACCATTAGACTCTTTACCTTTCAACAAGCGAACAATACGTTCACGTGCTGCTTCTTCAAAGATTTTGTATTCTTCTTTCAAATCTTTACGGTAAGCATCAAGCTGTGCTTTTTCAATCGCTTGTGCACGATCATCTTTTTCCAAACCATCACGCGTGAAGACTTGAACATCGATCACTGTACCTTTGGTACCAGATGGAACGCGTAAAGATGAATCTTTTACATCAGCTGCTTTTTCGCCAAAGATAGCACGAAGTAATTTTTCTTCAGGTGTTAACTGTGTTTCACCTTTAGGTGTTACTTTACCAACAAGGATGTCACCTGCTGTAACTTCAGCACCGATATAAACAATACCAGACTCATCCAACTTAGAAAGCGCTGCTTCACCAACGTTAGGAATATCGGCAGTGATTTCTTCTGCACCTAACTTGGTATCACGTGCGACACATGACAACTCTTGGATATGAATCGAAGTTAAACGGTCTTCTTGAAGCACACGCTCTGAAAGTAAGATCGAGTCTTCGTAGTTATAACCATTCCATGTCATGAACGCGACGCGCATGTTTTGACCAAGCGCAAGCTCACCCATATCCGTCGATGGACCATCAGCCAAGATATCACCACGCGCAACTTTGTCGCCCATGTTTACGATAACATTTTGGTTGATACAGGTATTTTGGTTCGAACGGGTATATTTGATCAGGTTATAGATATCTACACCTGCTTCACCAGCAATCATTTCATCTTCGTTTACACGAATAACGATACGTGAGGCATCAACATACTCAATCGCACCACCACGGTTTGCGATCACACACACACCAGAGTCACGCGCTACGTTTGCTTCCATACCCGTACCAACAAGCGGCTTGTCAGCACGTAACGTTGGAACTGCCTGACGCTGCATGTTTGAACCCATCAATGCACGGTTCGCATCATCGTGTTCAAGGAACGGAATCAATGACGCTGCAACAGAAACAACCTGCTGTGCAGATACATCCATATGAGTGACACGCTCAGGTGACATACGAACGAAATCACCCTGATGACGTACAGAAACCATTTCTTCAGTCAAAGTACCTTCTTTATCAATTGCTGAATCGGCCTGTGCAATAACAGTACCTACTTCTTCAATCGCAGATAAATACTCAACCGCATCAGTAACACGACCATCTACAACTTTACGGTAAGGTGTTTCTAAGAAACCAAAGTTGTTTGTTTTTGCATAAACAGAAAGCGAGTTGATCAAACCAATGTTTGGACCTTCAGGCGTTTCAATTGGACAAACACGACCATAATGCGTTTGATGTACGTCACGAACCTCAAAGCCCGCACGTTCACGTGTCAAACCACCAGGCCCAAGCGCTGATACACGACGTTTGTGTGTAATCTCAGATAATGGGTTGTTTTGATCCATGAACTGAGACAATTGGCTTGAACCAAAGAATTCTTTGATCGCAGCAGCAACTGGTTTTGCGTTGATCAAATCCTGTGGAGATAGGTTATCCGCTTCAGCTTGGCTTAAACGCTCTTTAACAGCACGCTCAACACGCACTAAACCAACACGGAATTGGTTTTCTGTCATTTCACCAACAGAACGTACGCGACGGTTACCCAAGTGGTCGATATCGTCGACTTCACCTTTACCGTTACGAATTTCAACCAATGTACGAAGTACATCAATGATATCGTCGTGCGATAAAATACCTTCAACTTCACGAGACTTTTGATCAGTACCGACTTCGTATGGACGACCCAAACGACGGTTAAACTTCATACGACCAACAGGCGACAAGTCATAACGCTCAGAAGAGAAGAATAAGTTATTAAATAAATTATCTGCAGCTTCTTTCGTCGGTGGCTCACCTGGACGCATTACTTTGTAGATTTCAACGAGTGCTTCTTCACGACCCGTTGTCGTATCTGCACGTAAGGTGTCAGCAATAAAAGAACCACGGTCGATATCGTTAGTAAATAGGATGTTAAATTGCTTAACACCACCTTCAGCTAACTTCACCATCACTTCATGGCTTAACAAGGTATTTGCAGCAATCACCTCACCATCTTTTAATGGGATATCTTCAGCGGTGATACGCTCATACAAGTATTCATCAGGTACAGAAAGCTTGGCTAAGTTAGCCGCTTCCATTTGACGTACGTGACGCGCATTAATACGTTTACCTTGCTCTACAATCACTTTGCCGTCATTGTCAGCAATATCAAACTGCGCCATTTCTCCGCGCAAGCGATCTGGAATGAGGTCAATTTGATAGCTACCCATATCAAGATATACAGGTACTTTTTCGTAGAACAAATTCAAAATTTGCGCATTGCTATAATTTAAAGCACGTAAAATCACAGTCGCCAATAATTTACGACGACGGTCAATACGTACAAACACAAGATCTTTTGCGTCAAATTCAAAGTCTAACCATGAACCACGGTAAGGGATAATACGTGCTGAATACAACACTTTACCACTTGAGTGAGTTTTACCCTTGTCATGGTCAAAGAATACGCCTGGCGAACGGTGTAACTGAGATACGATCACACGCTCAGTACCATTGATAACGAAAGTACCGTTATCGGTCATGAGTGGCATTTCACCCATGTACACTTCTTGCTCACGAACGTCTTTAATTGATTTCGTTTCACGATCTTTAATGATCAAACGAATTTTTACGCGCATTGGTGCTGCATAAGTCGAACCACGTAAAATACATTCACGCACGTCAAACTCAGGCTTACCAAGACTATACTCAACAAATTCTAAAGCAGCATTGCCAGAATAACTTTCAATAGGAAAAACTGAACGAAATGCGGCTTGGAGACCGATATCTTCGCGGTTCTTTGGAGTTTTGCCACCTTGTAAAAACGTACGGTACGAATCGACTTGAATCGAAAGTAAATACGGTGCTTCCATCACTTGGGGCAATTTACCAAAATTCTTACGGATCCGTTTCTTTTCGGTATATGAGTATGCCATCTGGAGTCCTCGGGAAGTAAACTAAGCCCGCCTGCAGAACGGGCCTAGAAGGATTACGCAGGCCGATATGGCCACCACTGTTTACAAATGCTGCAATTTTTAGTGGTATTAAAACGCTTAACAATATTTTTATAAGCAAAAAACATTGTTAAGCGTTTGATATTAGTCTTTTTATTGCAAAAACCCGCATATTATATGCGAAACTAACAAAAAACGAGCCGATTATTGTAACGCAAAAAGGCTGATGACCCAAGAGCCATCAGCCATTTTTTGGAGCCGATTATCAAAAAAACCGACTCCCTACAGTATTACTTAAGTGTAACTGTAGCGCCAGCAGCTTCAAGCTTAGTCTTAAGCTCTTCGCCTTCTTCTTTAGAAACGCCTTCTTTAAGAACAGCTGGAGCGCCTTCAACAAGATCTTTCGCTTCTTTAAGACCAAGACCAGTCGCTTCACGTACTGCTTTAATTACTGCAACTTTGTTCGCGCCGAAAGAAGTCAACTCAACGTTGAATTCAGTTTGCTCTTCAGCAACAGCAGCAGCAGGACCAGCAGCTACAGCTACAGCAGCAGCAGATACGTTGAATTTTTCTTCGAAAGCAGAAATAAGTTCAACAAGCTCAAGAACAGTTTTTTCAGCAACTGCGTTTAGGATTTCTTCGTTTGTTAAAGCCATGAGAGTAACTCCAAATGGGTATTGAATGGTGTGAAAGTAGATTTAAACTTAAGCAGCTTCTGACTCGTTTTTCTCTTGAAGCGCTGTAAGTAAGCGACCCAATTTCGAAATAGGAGCTTGAAGAACAGAGGCAAGCATAGTAAGCGCTTTTTCTTGGTTCGGAAGATTTGCGATAACGCTAATGTCTGCACCTTGATAAACTTTGCCATCAAATGCGGCAGCCTTTAATTCAAATGCTTTATTAGTTTTAGCAAATTCTTCGAACAAGCGTGCAGCTGCACCCATATCGTCTTCAGAAGTTGAGAATGCTAAGATTGTTGGACCAACAAGGTCGTCATTCAAGATAGCGAATGGCGTATCTTGAAGAGCACGTTTAGCCAAAGTATTACGTACAACACGTGTAGCAACACCTAACTTACGAGCTTCAACACGGAGAGCAGTTAATTGCTCAACCGTTAAACCTTGGTAGTCAGCAACAACGGCAGCGAACGCTGTAGAAGCAATTTCACTTACTTCAGCAACGATCTGTTTTTTGTCTTCGATAAGAAGAGCCATTGTAAAACCTCCTAACGGTGATTTATGTACTCAAATGAGTACACTCCCAATTCGCAAGTCTTATTCAGACTTACACGCGGAGGAGGAATAAATCACACCACCGCGTCTACTCAGACTGGATTTTTAAGAAGAATATTCGAAAATATTCCTCGCCTGAGGTCTTTGACGCTGATAAATATTTATTTATCAATTCAAAGTTTGCCTAAGTTTGCAAGTAGTCCGAAACCGGTTTCTCTTGCGCAATATTTGAAGCAGTGCTTCAAATATTACTCAGGGCTTTAAAATTCTTTTCTAAATTATTTAGAAATATTGCTTACGTCAACGATCAAACCAGGACCCATAGTAGAGCTCAAAGTGATCTTTTTAACGTATACGCCTTTAGATGTTGCAGGTTTTAACTTTTTCAAGTCTGCAATCAAAGCTTCAACGTTTTGACGTACAGCTTCTTCGCTAAAGCCAAGTTGACCGATCGCAGCGTGGATAATACCCGCTTTGTCGACACGGTAACGTGCTTGACCAGATTTAGCGTTTTTAACTGCATTCGCAACATCAGGAGTCACTGTACCCACTTTAGGGTTTGGCATTAAGCCACGTGGACCAAGAATCGTACCAAGCTTACCTACAACACGCATAGCGTCAGGTGCAGCAATAACAACGTCAAAGTCAAGATTACCTTTCTGAATGCTTTCAGCTAAGTCTTCAAAACCAACGATATCAGCGCCTTCAGCTTTAGCAGCTTCAGCAGCAGCACCTTGTGCAAACACTGCAACACGTACAGTTTTACCAGTACCCGCAGGTAAAGTTGTCGCACCACGAACCACTTGATCAGATTTACGTGGATCAACCCCAAGGTTTACCGCTACATCTAGAGATTCTTTGAACTTAGCAGCTGGAAGGCTGTTGAGAACTTGTACTGCTTCTTCCAAAGTGTAAACTTTGTTTGCTTCTACAGCAGCAGCAATGGCTTTTTGACGTTTAGTTAACTTTGCCATGTCTTATAGCTCCACTTCCAAGCCCATAGAACGTGCAGAACCAGCAATGGTACGAACACGAGCGTCTAAATCAGCACCAGTTAAATCTGGTTCTTTAGTAGTCGCGATTTCTTCTAGTTGAGCACGAGTCAACTTACCCACTTTAGTTTTGTTAGGTACAGCTGAACCCTTTTGAATACCAGCAGCTTTCTTAAGAAGAATAGATGCAGGTGGAGTTTTCATGATGAAAGTGAACGACTTGTCGTTGTACACAGTAATCACGACAGGAATCGGCAAACCAACTTCAAGTTTTTGTGTAGCAGCATTGAATTCTTTACAGAATGCCATGATGTTTACACCACGTTGACCCAAAGCAGGACCAATTGGTGGAGATGGATTTGCTTTACCAGCTGGGACTTGCAGCTTGATATAGCCGTCAATCTTCTTAGCCATTAAAAATTACCTCTGGGTACAAACGCCGTTAGGCTCCCCAAAAATCAAGTAACGCCAAAGCATTACAACAACAATGCCCGATAAAATCGGGCGCTTTCCAACCAACTCAAATTAAATCGTTTTTTCGACTTGGCGAAACTCGAGTTCAACCTGAGTAGGTCGATTAAATACATTAATCGTCAACGTTAAACGTGACTTCTCGTATTGTACTTCCTCCACGACCCCTTTAAAGTCAGTGAACGGACCATCAATAACGAGTAATTCTTCACCTGGTTCAAACATCGTCTTAGGACGAGGTGCTTCACCAAGATTACGTACACGAGCAAGAATTGCATCTGCTTCACGCTGTGTGATTGGTGCTGGTTTTTCTGGTGTTCCACCAATAAAACCAAGAACCTTTGGACACTCTTTTACGATGTGCCAAGTATCATCATTCATTTCCATTTCGACTAACACATAGCCAGGAAAGAATTTACGTTCAGACTTGCGCTTCTTTCCGTCCTTCATTTCCACTACTTCTTCAGTAGGAACAAGGACTTCACCAAAGCTATCAGCTACTGTGCTACGTTGAATTCGTTCATTAAGTGAACGCATTACTTGTTTTTCAAAACCTGAATAGGCATGAATAATATACCAACGTTTCATTGCGCTCTTACCCGATAATTAACTTAATAAACCAGCCTAACCCGTAATCAAAACACCACAATACAATTGCTGTTACAATTACAACCAAAAGCACTTGCCACGAGGTCGTGATCGTCTCTTGTTTTGTCGGCCAAGCCACTCGACGTAGTTCTATTCGCGCATCTTGCAATAAACGCACAAAGCCCTTACCTTGATGGGTGGCGTATAATAAACCTAAAGCGACGACGATACAAGCCAAAATTACCCCGATGCGCACCCAAATATCATTTGCGGGTGCCCAATGGGCTGGCAAATACTGATTTACCATTGCTGAACCAATCAATAAAGCTAGAGCAATCAACCATAAGACGATATCTAATGGAGAGCCCGAGCGCACAACTTCTGCAGCATTATTTCTTTGGGGAATTGGCGCGTCGCTTAATGCGTCACGCGATTTATCATTCGACATTTTTTTACTCGTCGTAGAATTCGCGACTTATTATATGACAACTTAGCCAGAATCAAGCTTTTTTATTTAAAAAAAGTGGCAGGTCAGGAGGGACTCGAACCCCCAACATTCGGTTTTGGAGACCGACGCTCTACCAATTGAACTACTGACCTATTATGCAAATCGAAAGCCGAAGCTTCCGATTTGAATCGCATATCGTATTATGCAGTTACTTTCGCAACAACACCAGCACCTACAGTACGACCACCTTCACGAATCGCAAAACGTAGACCTGGGTCCATTGCGATTGGGTGAATTAATT